>CAYTIV010000063.1:0-10382 GCA_964437895.1 uncultured Methylotenera sp. | reverse complement strand
AGGATCTGATTTATTACACCTATATCAATCAGGAGGGGCGGCCACAGGTGGATCCCGGCCCGATTCTGACCCATGGTGAGGCGTTGTCCGTATTTTTCTTTAATGAGATCAACCGGGCGCGGCCGCAGGTGCATTCGCTGTTATTGCGGGTGATGGCAGAGCGCAGTGTCACGGCATTTAATCGCGAGTTTGAGTTTCCGCATCTACAGGTATTTGCTGACCGCAATGCGGTTGAAAAAGATGAGACGTATGAGTTGCCGGGGGCTTCGCGCGACCGTTTTCTGATGGAAATCGAGATTGCGCCAGAGGCCTCTTCGGAGATACACAAGCAACTGAGTTTTGATACGCGCTTTCACCATACTGATCAATTGATTCAGGGCGTCACTGCACAACAACTGGACTTTCGCGCACTGAATGAGGTAGCGGCGGCGATTCAAGCTTCGGTCAATGCCAATCTGGCGATGCAGGATTATGTGGAACAGTTGCGCAAAGCGAGCCACCGCCCGCAGGATTTGGGTATTGTCATGGACGAGGTGGAGATGCCTGAGCTGGTGCTGGCCGGGATAGGACCTCGAGGCAGCAGCATGCTGGTGCGCGCTGCACGTGTCGCGGCATGGCTGGATGGCCGATTGAATCTGATGCCGCAAGACATCGCGCAAGTGTTTTCCGCAGTGGTGGGGCACCGTTTGTTTTTCTCGCCCATGTACGAGTTGCAACGGGCGCAGGTGGCCAAGCGTTTTACCCAGGCCTTGTTGGCGCAGGTGCCGGCATGAGCGTGCCCTGGCGCAAGGTTGCGCCTGCCGCAGCAGTGAAGCCTTTGCCTGTAGGGCGGGATCAGCTGCCCGCCGGCCTGGTGCATTATCGTTTGGGCTGGAAGCCCGGCGGAAATCAGGCTGGGCTGGTGAGCGGGATCAGTGCCGGTATGGGCGATACCTTAAGGGCTGTGGTGCCTTGGCTGGAGTACCCTGATCCACGTCGGCTAGATGTGCTCACCACTTTGCGTGACCCCTATCAAAAGCTGTGGGTGCGTGACTTCAAGCTGGATACGGCGATCCCGGTCATCGCACTGGTCGATAGTTCGGCTTCTATGGGCTATCGCGGTGTCTATGACCGGCGTCTGGTGGTGGCCAGAATACTGAGCGTACTGGCCCGCTCGGCCTATGCGGCCGGGGATGCATTTGGTCTGGTGGTGGCCAACGAGCGCATACACCCGCAACTGCGTCTGCCACCCAAAATCAGCCGTTCGGCGCCGTTGTGGATACAGCGTCACTGGTCACTCTATCAGCCGCAAGGCGTTTCGGCCGCTGGCTTGAGTCAATCTGTGGCCATGTTACCTAAACGCCGTTCGCTGGTGTTTGTACTGTCTGATTTTCATTGGCCAGAGTCTTTGCTGCTCTCGCTGCTCAAGGGGCTGGCGCATCACGATGTGGTGCCGCTGATGCTGCGTGACCCGGCGGAAGCGGACGCCTTGCCCAATCGCGGCTTTGCCCAATTACAGGATACGGAACAGGCCAATCAGGTGTTTGTATGGATGAACAGCCGCATGCGTCATCACATGCAGGCCAGAGCCACCGCACATTGGCAATGGCTGCAAAAGCATAGTCGCCGTTTTGGCGTCAGACCCCATTTGGTGGCTGACGATTTTCAGCCGCAAGCGCTGACACACTATTTTATGCATCGACTATGAGCCGACTGATTCAGTGCGTGTTGTTGTGTCTATGGTTGGCGCAGAGTCTGGCCGCTGCACAGTCGGCCAGCCCGGCAGTGCAGGTGACTATGCGTGAGCATGGCTACCATCTGGGGGATCTCCTGACGCAGCGAGTATTGCTACGCCAGGTGCCGCTTAGTGCGGTCGATCGCAAAAGCTTGCCTTTGCCTGGCCCGGTCAAACCCTGGCTGGATTTGACCGAGATTGCACTGGTGCCGGTGGCTGAGGGCACTGAGGTGCATTTGACCTGGCAGGTGTTTGCTACGGTGGAAGCCGCGCAGATGCTGACTTTGCCGGCCTGGACACTCAAGGTGGCGGGGCCGCCTGTGGGTGTGGTGCAGATTCCCGCCAGTCCCTTTTATCACTCACCGGTATTTGGCAGTGCCGTCAATGCGATCCCCCGTAAAGCGACCCGCCCCCCGCGCTTGTATGCCTTACAGGATTGGCAGGGCCTCACTGTGGCTGCATTGGGTCTGGCCGGGTTGCTGGCCATGCTGGCTTTGTGGATAGAAGATCGCTTGCCATGGTTGCCGTTCCGCCCTGGCCCGTTGTGTCAGGCGCAACGTCGCTTGCAACGAGGTGATCTGAGCGCCGATGCAGCCGTAACGCTGGTGTACCGGGCGCTAGGGCAATTGGCCGGGGCCACGCTGCATACCGCGAATCTGGCGCGTTTGCAGCAGCAGGCACCTTATTTACAGCCTTGGCAGCGCGAGATCGAGGCGTTTGTACAAGCATATAGCCATTATCAGTTTAACTTTACGCCGTTGAGCCGGGCGGTGGCTCAGCCCGTCACGGCGCAACACTTGCTTGCAACCTTACCGCACTGGTTGCCGCAGGCGGCACTGCTGGAACGCAGCCTAGGGCGGCGCGGGGCATGAGTACGCTGCATTTTTCGCAGCCTGCACTGCTGTGGGCGTTGCCGCTGGCGGGCTTGCCCTTGCTGGCGCTGGGCGTACGTCAGTTTGCGTTTCCCAGCGTACAAGGCTGGCCACTGCCATGGACTGCGCGCGCATGGCCCTGGCTGATGCGTGGGTTGGCGGTACTCACGCTAACTACCTTGGTGGTGAGTATGGCGGGCCCCTATCGCGAGGGTGGGTTGGAGCAGCGCGTGGGCAAGGGGGCCGAAATCGTGATTGTGCTCGACCGCAGCGGGAGCATGTCAGAGGGGCTCAAAGGGCGGGATGTGAGTCGTTTAGAGGCCGAGGCCGGCAAAGACGAGTCGCAGTTTCTGAGCAAAATTGAGGCCGCCCGGACGGTATTGCTGCGTTTTATGCGGCAGCGCCCTGGGGATACGTTTGGCGTGGTGGCCTTTAACTCCTCCCCTATCAATGTGGCGCCCTTGAGTGCAGACCGAGCCCTGGCGGAAGCCGCGCTCCTGAGTGCGCAAAGTCAGAGTACCGGTTTTACTGCACTGAGCCGGGCGTTGGGTATGGCGCTGGAATATTTTGATGGCCGTCCCAGAACGGCTACCCGGCTGATTCTGCTGGTATCGGATGGGGATGCCGTGATTGAGCCTGAGGATCAGGCCATACTCAAGCAGGCGTTTGCACATTATGGCGCGCAGTTGATGTGGGTGTATGTGCAGGGGGAGCGCGAGACATCGATACTCGACAGTGTGATCGCCGGTGATAATGAGATCATTAGCGAGGCCGACCGTGCGCGTGCAGCCAGTGCGCAGTCTGCTAGCATGCATCAGGTGTTTTCGCAGTTGGGCATGCCATATCAGGCGTTTGAAGTGGATAGTGAAGTGGGGCTACGCCAAGCTTTGCAGGCGATTGCCAAAGCGACTAACCGGCCGACCCGCTATGCTTATCGCTTGCCGCGTCAGGATCTGGCAGGCTGGGGTTATGCGCTCTCGCTGGTACTCATGGCTGCGCTGGGGTGGTTAAGGCAACAGATGCTCACAAGCTGGGTACCGCCGGCATTCGCGGGTGCCAGCGCTGTGATGCCGGATAGCTTGGATCAGAATAGGGAGTCGCATGCGTTGGCTGCAAAACATTAAATGGGGTGGCTGGCCACATCCGCGCCGCGTGTCTCGCCTGTGTTGGGGGCTGAGTCTGCTCAGCCTGTGCGTGGCCATGGGGGCGGGCTGGCAGTGGCGGCTGCTAGCGCAACGCAATCTGGCGATGCACAGCCCGGCGCGCATTCTAGGATTGCAGCCGGTGCCCGCCGGGGCGATGTGGGCGTATGCGCGGGGCTATGCGTTGCAACCTGACCCTGAGCAGGCGCTTAAGTGGTTCTATCTGCCCGAGAGCAGTGATGATGCCGTGTTGCGTGCCCAAGCCAAGTTTGCCATAGGCAACCTCTATTTTGACTGGGCGATGATGCATCACAATGTGTCTCAGGGCGGCGCCCATCAACAGCAGGTCGCCATGATCGCGCTGGCCAGAGAGGCTTACAAGGACGCCTTGCGTATTGATCCTGCCTTTACGGATGCGCGATTTAACCTGGAGTTGCTGGATAGGCGCAGCCCGGAAAAGCGGGTTGAGGGCTGGCAGTCTGAGACCGATGGCGTCACGCTCAAACCCTTTAAGCGTAACGGTACGGCCATGATGCGTGATAACGAGCGCCGGGGGCTACCTTGAACTGGGGCGCGCACTGGCTGTGGCTGCGGCATCATGGCCATAGGGCCTGGCAGGCGGCACGTCAGCGCGGCAATCTCCCTTTAGTGGCGGCGGCCATGGCTTGTTTGCTGACGTTTGCCGCGCCAACTATGTTGCAACCGAGCCGGGTGCGAGATGTGCTGTTTGTTATCGATATCTCCGAGAGTATGAATGTGCCGGATGCCCTGTATCCGCGTACAGGCAGTCGCCGCTTGCAGCATGCGCAAGCGCTGGTGGCCGACATGATGGCCGATCTGCCGTGTGGCTCACGCACCTCGCTTGCGCTGTTTGCGGGAGATGAGGTGGTGGTACTGTTTGAGCCACTGGAAGTCTGTGGACATTACCCTGCCATCGAAAAGATTATCAGCCAGTTGCAAACCCGTATGCGCTGGATAGGCGACTCCTGGGTGGTGAGAGGGGTGAAGGCTGCGGTGGCTGCAGCCAAGCAGCAACACATGCAACTGGTATTTGTGACAGACGCGGATGAGATGCCGCATCACGAGCACCCGCGCGTGGCGGAGCTGTTACCAGACAAACGGCAGGTGAAAGGGCTGTTGATTGGGGTAGGCAACACCCACGCGCTGCCTGTGCCGCATCTCGACCAACGCGGTGAAGTGGCGCGCTACTGGACCCCGGAAGAGGCGGTCATTCAGGGCAATTATCCTAATCTGTTGGCCGAAGTGAAGGCGTTGCCGCCGGGGCAGTCTATGCCTGCAGAGATGGCCGCCGAGGTGCGCGAGCATCAGAGTCAGTTGAACGAACCGTTGTTACAGCAGATGGCTTCGGCACTGGATATGACCTATGTGCGCGGCGGTGATCCAGCGCTAGCGAGGGCCACGCTACGGGCGCAGGCAGACAGTGCTGAGGTAGAAACACCCCAGGACGCACGATGGTTGTTAGGTGCTGTGGCCATGGTGCTGGTTCTACTCAGTTGGTTCTGGCCGGTGTGGATATCGCCTTCGCCGCCGGGGCGGCTCAATCGTTAGGCGGCAATATACTCACACGCCTGACCAGCAGTATTTCACAAGCACCATCCCCCTCGTCGTGACGGACGCGCGACGTGTTCCAAATGAGCCCATCCGGCTTTTTGACATCGGTGAGATAGCCTTCTAGGCTCACCATATCCCCGGCTTTGACGCTGGCCAGGGTCTGTAAAATCTCTGCTTGCTCGGCGATCAGGTGAATATTGGTACTGCTTTGCGCGATCTCCTGTCTTGGAATCGGAAAATCTTTCACCCGCCAGTAATAAAAGCGCTGCTGTTGACGGATGTGGATCTGGCTGACCACCGCCGGGTCTGACATGCGTTGCCAGCCGATCACCATGTCCATCGGCGACAGGTCCGCCATCTCATCTTCGTCGGCCGGGGTGTAGGCATGCACCGATAACACCAGTCCACGCATGAAAATGTGATCGGTGTAGCCCAGTTCAAACGCACCATGTTTGACCCAGTTAAATTCGGCCAGTGGGTATTGTTCGGGCGCCTCGAACACCCGTACCCCGGCAGGCAGTTGGCCAAATGCCTGTTGCTGCACTGTCGGCGGGCTGCCTGGGCTGATGGCGGGTAAGGTGTCGCTGAGTGGGTCTGCCTGACCAAGACTGCTCCAAGCCGAGAGCAGACACTGCAAGCCTAGGCTACAGAGTGCAGGCCAACGTGCGTGCGCGTTGCGTTGTGGCATGGTGGCTTATTGCAGGCGTTTAAACGGGCCCACGCAATTGCTGGTATCGGCGCTGTCGCAGGATACATATAAATGGCCCGAGGGGTGGAACATCAGATATTTTTGATAGCTTTCCCCGCTATTGTTTTCTAGGCTCTCGCCACAGTCTTTGCCGCCTTGATCCTCAATAATCTGCAGCTGTACCGCGTAATAGCCATGGCTATCTGGCTGGTCGGCAATCGTGTAGCGCGCCGTGGAGATCTCCTCACCGCTGGTGATATGGCTGCTGCCCTCAACGCCAAAGATATAGACCTCGCGACAGCTATTTTTGACATTCACCCACTCCCAAGTCCCCAGCAAGGGGTTGTCTGAGGCCTGTGCCGTGAAAGGCAGCAGGGCCAGCACCAGTAGAGAGGTCAGCAGCAAATCGGTTTTCATCTGTAGGCTCCTTAGTCAGGGGGAATCAAACGCGCCAGTCGACCCGCAAGGGCCGCTGCATGGGTGCCAGAATAATTTGTGCCCATGGGTGTGGATAGGGAGAAAATCCCGTTAGTTTTTAGGTAATAACTTTTAGAATTCGTAGTCTATGTTGAAGTCACTCAGCTTACAGTTCAAGCTTAACCTGGTTATCACCCTGCTGTTGTTGGTGTTGCTCGTGGTATGGGCGGTATCGGTGATTGAGAACGCACGTGAGGATGTGCTGGCTGAAGGGCGCTCGACGACCCAGCTGGTGATGCATCTGCTCGACGCCGAGATCGCGCATTACATGACAGACTCGGCAGGCCTCAATCATGGTGAAGTCGGACAGACGCCGTTATTCAAACTGCATCAGCTCAACAATATTCGCCACCTCAAAGTGGATTTTTTTGATACGGATGGGCACCTACGTGAATCCAATCGCATGGCCCGCACCCGCGACCGTGAGGAAGAACCGCCAGACTGGTTTGTGCGCTTGCTCGACATCTCGCGTGTGCTGACACCCCCTACCCACAAACTGATCGTGTTGAACGGCTCGCAGGTGGGTACTCTGGTCATCACGCCTGACCCCAGTTTTGAGCTGCGCGAGATCTGGAACGACACTTCTGGTCTGCTGGCGATGGTGGCCTTGTTTGGCTTCAGTGTGCTGTTGTGTGTGTATTGGACCGTACGCGCGACGTTCAAGCCGGTAAAGCAAATCATTCATGGCCTGAGCCAGATCGAGCGCGGTGAGTATCAGAGTCGTCTACCCGGCTTTGAGCAAATCGAGCTCAGTGCCATCAGCGGCAAATTCAATAGCATGGCCAGCACCTTGGAGCAAAGCATACGCAGCAACCATCGTTTGACGCAGCAGATCATCCACTTGCAGGAGGAGGAGCGCAAAAAGCTGGCGCGTGACCTGCACGATGAGATTGGTCAGTATCTGACGGCGGTGCATGTGGATGCCAGTGCGCTGGTGGCCGCTAAAAAACTCAGTGTGGCGCGTGAGAGCGCACAAGCGATTGCGCAGATCACGCGGCAGATGATGGTGACCATACAGGATATTCTGGCGCGTTTGCGCCCGCGCGTGCTGGATGAACTAGGCTTGAGCCTGGCCTTGACCGAGTTGATGCACCACTGGCGTGACCGCCATCGCGGCATCGTCGTGGATAACGCCATCTCCAGCTATTTGCCGCAGCCTGATGAGGCGATTGCCGTGACGCTTTACCGCATCGTACAGGAGTGCCTGACCAACATCAGCAAACATGCCAACGCCAGCCGCGTCTGCATTGAAGTGGTGGCCCGTGATGCCGGTATTTACATGCGGGTAGAAGATGATGGACGTGGTTTTGATCCGGCCTTACATAGCCGCGGCTATGGCCTGGCGGGCATGCAGGAGCGTGTTGAGGGTTTGATGGGGCGTATGCAGGTCAGCAGTGCCCCCGGTGCCGGCTGTCGCATCGAGGTCTGGTTTTATTCAATAGATACATTTCAGGGAAAAACGGTATGACGGTGCGCGTGGTGTTAGTGGACGATCACAGTGTGGTGCGTTCGGGGCTCAGGCGACTGCTAGAGAGTCACAAGTCAATTGAAATTGTGGCCGAAGCCGAAACCGGTGAAATGGCCTATCAGGTGTTTTGCGAGCTATTGCCTGACGTCATGTTGATGGATATCTCTATGCCCGGCATGGGCGGGCTGGAATCGGCCAAGCGCGTGCTGCAGCGGCATCCGCATGCGCGCATCATTATTTTTTCTATGCACGAGGCCGTGTCGTTTGCCGCGCAAGCACTCAAGGCTGGCGTCAAGGGTTATGTCACCAAAACCGGTATGGCCGAGGATCTGGTGCAAGCGGTGCTGGATGTGTCCAGAGGGCAGACTTATCTCAGTCAGGATGTTGCGCAGAAAGTCGCGCTGCAAGCCCTGATAGGCGAAACCAACCCGTTACAGCAGCTGACTTCGCGCGAGTTTGAGGTATTTAGGCTAATCGCTGAAGGAAAACGGGTGGAAGAGGTGGCTGAGATGCTGAAAATCAGCCAAAAAACGGTGGCCAATTATTACACCCTAATCAAGCAAAAGTTATCGGTTAACAGCCCGGTAGAAATGGTCAGGCTGGCGATGCGGCACGGCTTGATTGATCAACAATAACACACGGAGCAGGAGCATATGAATCATAAGATGTTGTGGGGGGGCTTACTCTGCTTGGTGCTGAGTCAGCCGGTATGGGCCGATTTTCAGCAGGGCAAGGCCGCGTTTATGGCCAGGGACTATGCCCGGGCTATCAAGGAGTTCGAACCGCTGGCGAAGGCGGGCGATATGCCTTCGCAGCATATTCTCGGCATGATGTATGACGAGGGGCAGGGCGTGACTCAAAATTACAGCACTGCGGCAGAGTGGTATCAAAAGGCCGCGGCGCAAGGCAATTTGGATAGTATGTATAACCTGGGGGTGATGTATGCCCAAGGGCAGGGCGTGCCTAACGATGATGTTAAATCTGCCCAATGGTTTGAAAAAGCCGCCGAAAAAGGGCACATCATGTCGCAATTTGCATTGGGTCGTCTCTATATCATTGGTCGAGGCGTCAAGCCCGATGGACAAAAGGCCAACGACTGGTTTAGAAAAGCGGCGTTGCAAGGTCATTACAAAGCACAGTTGGCGCTTGGCAAAAACTATCTGGATGGGAACGGCATTAAAAAAGAGGCTGTTGAGGCTGAGCGTTGGATACGGCAGTCTGCCGAACAGGGGCACAACAAAGCACAATATGAGCTTGGTTTGTTATACCGCGACGGCATCGCCGTCAAAAAGAATGCCAAACTCGCCTATATGTGGCTTGAGCTGGCTGCCAAGCAAGATCATGTTGGCGCGCAACAGGCACGGGACCTCTTGGCGAAATCTATGAAGGCGGAAGACATTGCTGCCGCAAGATTAATGGCGACAGACTGGAAGCCGACCACGGCCGGTGGTGCCTCGTGACGTGATGGGGCACTCGTAAAAACTAAAAGGCATCTCGAACAGAGATGCCTTTTAGTTTTGGGGACGATATGCAAATCGTAGAATACAGTCAGGATTTGACTTGCCCCGCGAACATGAAGTGATCCACATCCATGGTCCTAGTGGCAAAACAAATCCTAGATGCAAGAGTGCCGGTCAGCCAGATGTTTGTATATAGGAATTCTTCCCGGCGTGATTGGACCGGTACACGCGCTGAGTCCAAGGGTCAGCAGAAGTGCCCAGCGTTAGACTTTACTGGCTGGTCTCAGGGGTTGCATTTTGAGGGGGGGCATCATCCGCTTTTTTGTTCGGTGCGCGTCTTCTTGAAGCCAGCATTTTAGCTTGATTCGCTTCTGTCGCTGACACGCTGCCCGCTGATTGTCCATCAAGATCGATACGTTCTGCGCCTTCGACAGTCACCGCCCAATAGCGCGCACCTCTGCACCAGGTTTTTAAGGCCAGCTTAATGTCTTCTTCAGCAATTTTAATGGTTTCGCTCTGCGCAACCAAGTCTTTAAGAATGCCAACCTTCAGCGGCACCTTGGGCGCCGGATTCTTGGGGAAGGTTTTAGGAAACAGCTTTTGCAGCTTACCGATGATCAACACCACCGGATCTACAGCCGGTGTTTTTGGCGCCGTTGTTTTGGCTGCCTTGGCAGTGTTTTGACGTTGTGCTGCTTTTGCTTCATCGGCAAATTGCTGCTTGAGTGTTGCGAGTTTTTCAAAGCCCATTGTTTTAATTTTTCTGCAAGAGTAATTGTTAAGTGCTTATTTTATCAATTCTGCTCGACTTGTTTGAGATATTTATGACAATTGATATCCCTGCGAGACTGGCAACCCATGAGCACAGGGCTGCGCCTGTATGCTTAGCGCTGATACCAAAGGCGCGTGCCCATGGCAGACAGCAGTAGCGGCAGCCAGGTTCGCTGCTCTGGGCACAAAACGACGGCGTCTCTGAGGGAGGGGCTGGG
>CAYTIV010000062.1:6588-10383 GCA_964437895.1 uncultured Methylotenera sp. | reverse complement strand
AACTTGAGGCCGAGACGGGTAAAGATGTTGCTGTAGGCACCATGCATGGTGTTGTAGGTATTGACCAGACAATCTGCGCTGGTATGGAAAGAATAAGCATCTTTCATCAAAAACTCGCGCGCGCGCATCACGCCAAAACGTGGGCGAATCTCATCACGAAACTTGGTCTGAATCTGGTAAAAGTTAAGTGGCAGCTGCTTGTAGCTACTGATTTCCTTGCGCGCGATATCGGTAATCACCTCTTCGTGCGTGGGCCCGAAACAGAAGTCGCGTTCGTGTCTATCCTGGATTTTGAGCATCTGTGGACCAAACACGGCCCAACGCCCAGTCTCTTCCCACAACTCTTTGGGTTGCACAGCAGGCATCAGCAGTTCCAGCGCCCCGGCCTTGTTCATCTCGTCACGCACGATGTTTTCAACTTTGCGCAGAACACGCAGACCCAACGGCATCCAGCTATAGAGGCCACTGCCCAGCTTTTTGATCAACCCGGCACGCACCATCAGTTTGTGGCTGATGAGTTCGGCATCCGAAGGAGCTTCTTTTTGGGTAGCGATAAAGAATTGTGAGGCGCGCATAGAAATAACTTTGAATTAAAATCTGAAAGCGCGATTTTAGCCTTATTCGCAGGCGGCGTCACCCGGCTTACTCGGCGCTGGGCTCTTGCATGCGCGGCCGCTGCAAGATGGGGCTATCGGTAGGGATGTAGCCTTCTTTCCATAAGGCCATGGGCAGAATGGTGGCTGGCGCACCGTTATCGTAAAACCAGCTGTCTACCGCGTACTCGGCGCGGTTGCCAGACTCACGAATAGCCGCCGTACTATGTGGCCAACCGGTGAAGAAAAACTTGCGCGTACGGGTATCGAGAATCTCATGAAAGCGTAGCAGGCCGGCCTGCTGCATCAAGCGCATATACGTGGTGCTGTTAATGGCTTCATCGTTGCAGTCTTGCTGATGCAGGTAGTCACTATTGTTAAAAGTGCCGGCACGGTCAGCCGTGGTGCCAATTTTGGTGCCGACGATATCTTCTAAAAGACCAATCGCTTGCGCAATTGCGGCACGCTCGGCCTCTGCATGTTCTGGACGCGGCGTGAACAACCGCGTCACGTTATCCCACTCGGCCTCGGTCAGACTCAGCCGGTCGGACTGCACACAGCCGCCGCCCTGGCAGATCTCAAATTCAAGACGCGAAGGCGTGCTGTGATAAATACGATAAATGTCGCCGAGATCGGCCAGTACCGGCAAGCTAAAAACCAGGCTAAAGCACCACCACGCGGTTAGAGAGCTCATTACGCGGAACGGCCTCCGGCGGAAAATGTGTGGCCAATTGCTGGCCGATTGCCTGTATGCCGTACGCCACGCCTGATTCAAACTGCCCACTTCTGAACATCCCTTCCATGCGCTGACAAATCGCTTGCCAGCCCGCCTGCCCCACTTGCCGATGGATCCCCCGGTCGGCCACGATTTCCACGTCCTGATCTGCCAGTAGCAGATAAATCAGCACCCCATTGTTATGTTCGGTGTCCCAGATATTGAGCTGTCCAAACAGATGAATGGCGCGTTGACGCGGCGCCATATGCCGCAGAATAGCATGTGCCGGCAACCCAGACTCAATCACCACGCGAATTTCACCCGCATGATGACGCTCACTCTCAGCAATCGCCTGCTCAAGACGTTTGAGCGCCTGCACAGGAAACAAAGCATGGACCTGTCGAGGATGACTGCAGGCATGCTTGAACCAGCGTTTGATCGGATGCACAGATTTCATCACATCAGCCTTGTGTTTACCAATCCCCGGACGCACCGCCACCGCCGAAGCCACCGCCGCCGCCACTAAAAATATCCGGGCCACCACGATCGCCTGAATACCCGCCGAAACTACCCGGATACGAGGTGTAGGGGCCCGTGCTCCCGCCGCGGCTACCCATGGCCAGCGTAAATACAAACGCCGCCAGGCCCACTAGCAGCATCACCAACCAAGCGGCCCCCAGCCAACCCGCCAGGCCCGCCAGCACACCACCAGTAAGCACACTGCCCGGAAAGTCACCCAGCAGCCCCTTGAGCAGCGCACCGGCAATGATGGCTGCAAACATCAGCAGTGGCAGCAAGTGCATCCAGTCATCCGCGGAGGACTGACGCGCTTGTGCGGTAGGCGCGGGTAGCTGCTCACCCTGAATCAGGTGCATGAGCGTATCCGTCGCCAAGTTGAGCCCTGCATAAAACTGGCCTTGCTTGAACGCCGGAGTGATCTGTTCACTGATGATGCGTTTGGCCACCACGTCAGGAATCGCGCCTTCTAGCCCATAACCGACTTCGATACGCATTTTTCTATCCTGCTTGGCGACGATGACAATCACGCCATCATCCTCGCGCGCGCGCCCAACTTTCCACGCCTCTGCCAGTCGGATGCCAAACTGGGCAATATCTTCTGGCTGGGTACTGGGTAACAGCAACACAGCGATCTGCGATCCGGATTGCTGCGAAAAGGCACTGAGTTTCTGATTCAGTGCGGCCTGTTCCTCTACCGTCAGCGTCTGCGTCAAATCAGTCACTGCCGTGCGCAATGGCGGAATCTCCACCTGGCCAGCCGCCTGACTCTGGCCAGCAAAAACCAGCAGGCAGAGGCTCAGCCAGAGCGATGTCAGCAAGGACCTCAACACAGCGGCTTACTTGGTGTCGCCGAAATCTACTTTAGGTGCGGTAGAAATGGTCTTTTCGTTCTCCACGCTGAACGATGGTTTGGGTTGATAGCCAAACATCATGGCGGTCAGATTATTAGGAAAACTGCGCACCGCCACGTTATATTGCTTCACCGACTCGATGTAACGGTTACGGGCGACGGTCACGCGATTTTCGGTGCCTTCCAGTTGGGCCTGCAGGTCACGAAAACCAGCATCTGCCTTCAGATTAGGATAGTTCTCTGACACCACCATCAGGCGGGACAAAGCGCTGGTCAGCTGGCCTTGAGCGGCCTGAAACTTAGCAAATGCCTCGGGATCATTCAGCAACTCTGGGGTCACTTGCATACTGCCAACTTTGGCGCGCGCTTCTGTCACCTCAGTCAACACTTTTTCTTCGTGACTGGCATAGCCTTTGACCGTAGATACCAAGTTGGGCACCAGATCTGCTCGGCGCTGATACTGGTTAAGCACCTCAGACCAATTGGCCTTGGTGTCCTCATCCAGACTTTGGAACTGGTTATAGCCGCACCCTGACAGGCTCAATGCCGCCACCAGTAAACACAAATTGATTAATCGACGCATGACTGACTCCAGTTATTAAACACGTGTAAAACAGATCATCGGGCCTTCGCAACAAAGACAAAAATAGGACCCGCATGAGGGTTAAATGCGGTCAACCCGCTTTTTTTCAAGCACTCGCAGCGGCGTGTCTGGCCAGCAGCAAGCAGATATCCTGCCATACTTCCCTTTTTAAAGCCGGACGATCCAGCATGGCTTGCGGGGCATGGGTAATCACAAACAAGGTATCACCGACCGCATGCACTTGGCCCCGGGCGGTGGCGATACTGGCATAGTCGGCATGCAGGAACTGATTCGCCGCCTCCAGACCAAACAACAGACAGTATCTGACCGCTACCTGAGATAAGCGTAAGGGTTGTTGATGCAGCACCACCTGCTCGGTGGGCAAGGCCAACGCCCGCATAATATTCTCCAGCAAGGTTTGGCACCCGGCGTCGGCAGCCTGCGGGGCATACAGCAGCCAAGGCGTTTCCAGGCGTGGCGCAGCATCCTCCAACAACGGCACAGGGGCTAACTCAGCCACCGCGGCGAGTGCTGG
>CAYTIV010000062.1:0-6488 GCA_964437895.1 uncultured Methylotenera sp. | reverse complement strand
GGGGCGGCCTCAGCAGCGTCGCGCGCAGCTAAGGCTTCCGCGGGCGATTCAGAAATCAGGGCTGGCTCAGACATCAGGGCGGGTGTAGAAATCACCGACTGCACCGACAACCCAGTCGCCTCAGGTACAAGCGGCTGTAACGGTAGCGCCTGTAACGATTGTTCAGCAGCGGGCTGCACTGTGGCAGTCACTGGCACCAGCATATCTGTCGGCACCCGCACTCGCCAGGCGGGCAGCAGCTCCAACTCTCGCAACATGTCTTCACGTGTCAGACTCACCAGTGTTTCCTTTACAAGGCCAAGCCCATCAGCACCGCATCTTCACGGCCCTGTTTGGTGGGGTAATAATTGCGGCGTATGCCCATTTCGCAAAAGCCCATGGACTCATAGAGCGTGATGGCCGGCGTATTGCTGACACGTACTTCCAGAAACATGTTGGCTGCTTGATGGCGACGAGAAATGTCTATCATCTGAGCCAGCAGCTGGCGCCCCAAACCCTGCCCTTGAAACGGTGCAGCGACGCTGATATTGAGCAGATGCGCTTCATCTAGCACCATCATCATCAGTGCATAGCCTATCAACTCCCCTGCTCGTTCCATCACCCAAGCACTGTGGCCAGCATTCAGGGAATCATTGAAATTACCCAGCGTCCAAGGATGGCTGTAGATGGTAGGCTCAATCCGCATGACAGTCGCCAGATCCTCGTAGGACATAGGGCGGAAACGGACTAGGGTCTCAGGCAAGGCACTCATAGCAATTACAGCGTCTGCCCCTCTGCGCGTTCGGCCGAGGTTAAGGCCACCCGATTGCGCACATAGACCGGTGCAGCCTGCTCTGCAGACTGGGTGTTGCCGGCAACAAACTGCGGCATGGCCAATGCCAGCATGATACTGGCGGCCGGCAGCAGATCGGCACGCACCCGTGACACTTGCTGCGCATAGTGTGCGGTAAGCGCCGCTTGATGCGCCACCCAGCCGGAACCCGCCCCTAACCAGTCGCTACCCGTCAGCGCTGGCACGGCCTCGGGCTTGCATACTGTTGGCGCCGAAACCACCTGCCAGCCTTGGTCATCCCTGACATAGGCTGCATGATAAACCTCACCCATCCGGGCATCGAGGCAGACGACGACTTTATCTGCAGATTCTGCGCGCCAGGCGGCCTCAGCGACAGCCAACACAGAGCTGACACCCACCACGGGCAAATCTGCACCAAACGCTAAGCCCTGCGTGACCCCCACCGCCACACGCACCCCGGTAAACGCACCCGGGCCAGTGCCATAGACAATCCCATCCAGCGCATTGAGTGCAACACCGGCTTGCTTCAGCAAGGCTTGAATTTCGGGCAGGATACGCTGCGAGGCGGCTGGGCCGGTAACTTCATCAAACGTCAGCATACCTGCCTCGGTCTGCAGCGCGAGGGACAGGGTTTCAGTGGAAGATTCTATGGAAAGTAATTTCATGGGAGCCATCTCAGGCGATATTGTGCCATAGGCACCTTGATATTTTGCCATAGGCATCTTGGCATTGTGAAAAAACCATGCAGGGTATGCTTGCGCCTTAGAGGCCCACGTATAACCATGCGCAGACCAGACAAAGGCACGCCAAACGCAGCGTTAGTAGCTGTGCCTAGCCTCCGGAAAGCGGCCTTGCTTAACAGCCTGCACATAGTCAGCCACCGCCTGCTGAATGCTGCCGGCTTGTTGCAGGAAGTTTTGCGCGAATCTGGGCGCCTTGTAGTCCTGCGGGGCTTTGTCTGCCGGGCCACTATAAATACCCAACAAGTCCTGCAAAACCAGCACCTGGCCGCTACACCCCGCCCCTGCGCCTATGCCTATGGTGGGAATCGGCAGCGCCTGTGTCACTTGTGTCGCCAGCGCGGCAGGTACCATCTCAAACAACACCATGCTGGCGCCGGCCGCAGCCATGGCGTGGGCATCCGCCAGAATCGCTTGCGCGCTTTCTTCACTTTTGCCCTGAATCTTGTAGCCACCCAGTTTTTCGACCGACTGCGGAGTAAAGCCGAGATGCGCACAGACCGGAACACCGTTGTCGACCAAATAACGGGTGGTATGCACTCTATCGCCACCGCCTTCAATCTTGACGATATGCGCGCCAGCGGCCAGCAGCGCTTGGGCATTCGTCAGCGCCGCCGCCGGATCATGCTCATAACTGCCGGCAGGCATATCACTCATGATCACCGTCTCTGGGGCGCCTTTGGCCACCAGACGGGTGTGATAAATCATGTCCTGCATGGAGACGTCGAGGGTATTGCTCGCGCCCTGAATCACCATGCCCAACGAATCCCCCACCAGCAAGACATCCACACCAGCCAGCGCCATGAGCTTGGCAAACGTCGCGTCATAGCAAGTGAGCATGGCAATTTTCTCGCCAGCCATGGCTTGTGTCAGTAACAGATTCAGCATGATGACTTAGCCTAATAACTGTGCATGCACTAAAAATTAGGGTTAAAGTACTCGCGGCTGCTCTTGATCTGGCCAATCCGCTCGATCAGCAGGTCAAAGGCTTCCGGGTCTTTAATGATGTTGAGCTTCTCATTGTTCACGATCAGCAAAGGTGAGGCATCGTAGCCGTGAAAAAATTCACTGTAGGCTTCTGCCAGGCGAGCAATATATTCCCGCGGCATATCCTGCTCATAACTGATGTTACGCTCTTCAATGCGGTCCATAAGGGCATCCACCGGGGTTTGCAGATACACCACCAGGTCAGGCTTGGGAGCTTTGAGTTGCAAATGCTGATAGATCTGGTGATAGAGCGAGTACTCCTCATCATCCAGATTTAAGCGCGCAAACAGCGGGTCTTTTTCCAGAAAAAAGTCAGACACTGTCGGCTGGCCAAACATGTCACGTTGCGCCATGTCTTCAATCTGACGTGAGCGCTGAAACAGAAAGAACAGCTGCGTAGGCAAAGCATAGCGCTGGGCATCCTGATAAAAACGGGTCAAAAAAGGATTGGCCTCTGCTTTTTCGGACAGCAACTCGACAGAAAAACGGTCGGCCAGCATGCGTGCCAGCGTGGTTTTGCCACTGCCGATAGGGCCTTCAATGACAACATAAGGAAAGCGGGTAAACATGGTGATTGCTCGTTCAGCTGATTACGGGGGGCAGTTTGCGCACGTCATCGTGCTTGTTTTCTGCCAGCCATTCTACAACAGACTTTCCGTCTGACAGCACAAAGTCGGGCACAATTTCTGCCAGTGGCACCACAACAAAGCCCCGTTCATGCATGCGTGGATGTGGCAATGTCAGCAAGGGGGTATGCATACGCAGGCTGTCATAATCCAGCAGGTCCAGATCCAGAATCCGCGGCGCATTGGGGAACGGGCGCTCACGGCCAAACGTCTGCTCAATATCCAGCAGCAGCTGCATCAACTGCGGCGCGGGCAGCCCGGTTTCCAGCTGCACCACTGCATTGATGAAATCTGGCTGATTGTCATAGCCCACCGGTGCCGTCGCATACAGGCTGGACGCCCGCACCAGTGAGAGTCCAGGCGTGCTGGCCAAGGTGGCGATGGCACGACTGACCTGCACCTCCGGCTGCTGCAAGTTGCTACCGAGGGCCACTAACGCCGTTGCCATTAGGCCGCGTCTCCGCCCGCCGGTTTCTTTTTACGCGGTTTACGGCGACGTTTTTTGGGCCCACTTTCAGGCAACAACATGTCCGTACGCTCGTCGGTGCCCGCATCAGCAAAACGTGTCCACCAGTCACCCAGCTCCTGCGGTAACTCACCAGAGGCGCAGCGCAACAGCAAAAAGTCATACCCTGCACGATATTTGGGGTTGGTCAGCAAGGCATAAGGCCGTTTACCTGAGCGTTGCTCGAAGCGCGGCTGCATGGCCCAGATTTCTTTCATGGTGGCGGTATAGCGGTTATGAATCGCCATCTTCTCGGCCTGCTTGTCGATGACCTCGTTCATAGCCACATGGAGCGCAGGAATCATGTGCTCGCCACGTTTTTGATTCTCTTGCCAGGCTTGCAATACCTCGTGCCAAAGCAGCGTCGCAAACAGAAAACTCGGATTAGAGGATTTACCGGACTGAATACGCTCATCGGTATTTTTAAGGGCCAGCATCACAAACTTCTCGCCCAGCGGCTGCTCCAGCACAACATCCAGCAAGGGCAGCAAACCATGGTGCAGTTGCTGCGCACGCAAGACACCGATACTTTCAATCGCATGACCGGACAAGAACAGCTTCAACATCTCATCAAACAGGCGGCTAGGCGGAACATCTTCCAGCAGATCAGCCAATTTGCGGATAGGCGCTTCGGTATTGCGCTCCAGTTTAAGCCCCAGTTTGGCCGACAGACGCACGGCACGCAGCATGCGCACCGGATCCTCCTGATAGCGCGTGGTCGGATCGCCAATCATGCGCAGCGTTTTATGCTGAATATCCGCCACGCCGTGGTGAAAATCGAGCACTTCTTGGTGTTTGGGGTCGTAATACAGCGCATTCGCCGTGAAGTCACGGCGTACGGCATCTTCTTCTATGGTGCCAAACACATTGTCACGGATGATGCGACCACTGTCGTTGGTCTCGGCATCGCCTTCACTCAAATGATGGCCGCGAAAGGTCGACACCTCTATGGTTTCATGGCCCCACAACACATGCACCAGACGGAAGCGGCGACCGATGATGCGAGAGCGTCTGAACACTTTGTGCACCTGTTCAGGCGTGGCATTGGTGGCCACATCAAAATCTTTGGGCGGATGATTCAGCAACAGATCACGTACCGCACCGCCCACGATATAGGCCTGAAATCCCGCTTTCTGCAACTGGTCGCAGGTTTTGAGGGCGGCCTGACTGATGTGCTTTTGATTGATCTTGTGCTTGCCCACAGGAATGATTTGCGCCGCAGGCAGTTGGGTATGGGTATTCGCCTTGGCACGACGACGGAATACTTTTTGCAGTAATTGTTTAATCATTATTTTGGCATTTCGAGCGTCAGACCAGGCTGCGCTACAGTTTATGTTGGTTATTCCACAATACATCCGGCACGCCTGCATGGCGGTTAAGCGTGCGACACAGGACAAACAGTAAATCGGACAGACGGTTCAGGTATTGCAAGGCCACCGGGGTCACGGGGGCCTGCGCATGCAAGGCATGCAACACACGCTCCGCTCTGCGGCACACGGTACGCGCCAGATGACAAACAGCTGCCGCGCGGCTCCCGCCCGGCAGAATGAACTCCTTGAGAGGGGTCAGTTCTTCATTCCACGCGTCCAGTGTGTACTCCAGAAAAGTCACCCGCCCTGCCTGCATAAAGGTGTGCCCGGGCATACACAACTCCCCGCCCAAATCAAACAAGTCATGCTGAACCGCCCGCAGACAGTCACGCACATCGTCCGCCAAGGGTTCAACCAGCAACATGCCCAATACGGCATTGAGCTCATCCACATCGCCCATGGCTTCCACACGCAGGTCAAACTTGGCGACACGTGAACCGTCCCCCAGCCCCGTTGTGCCGCTATCGCCGGTACGTGTGTAAATCTTGCTCAGCCGGTTGGCCATTCCTGACACCTGTATAAATCCGATATAATCCATCCATTATAAATCATCCCGCACCATTTCGATGTGCTCAGCGATTGCAGTGAATGCCCCGATTGGGGTGATGGATTCCGGGGTCGGTGGACTCAGCGTGCTCAAGCACCTCACGCGCCAACTGCCACATGAGCATTTTCTCTATTATGCTGACAGCGCTCACGCGCCCTACGGCAATAAAACTGCCGCCGAGATCCAGCAACGCTGCCGCTTCGTCGCCGACACTCTAATCGCCCAAGGTGCCAAAGCCTTGGTCGTTGCCTGCAACACCGCCACGGCAGCCGCCATCGGCCACATGCGCCAACAATACACGCTGCCAATCATCGGCATGGAGCCCGCCGTCAAACCTGCCGCTGCCGCCAGTAAAAATGGCATCATAGGCGTGCTTGCCACCACAGGCACCCTGCAAAGCGCACAATTTTCCGCCCTGCTCGAACACTATGGCCAAAACGTACACGTCGTGACCCAAGCCTGTGTCGGCCTGGTGGAATGCATAGAACAAGGTCATCTAGATGCGCCACAGACACACGCCTTGTTACAACAATACTGCCAACCACTGATGGCCGCTGGAGCCGACACCATCGTGCTCGGCTGCACGCACTATCCGTTTGTACGTCAATCCATTCAACACATCGTCGGGCCGAATGTCACCTTAATTGACACCGGCGCGGCGGTGGCAAATCGCCTGCAACAGGTGTTGGCACAACAAGCACTGCTGAATGCAGCCTCAGAGGCTGGGGATTATGTGTTTTTGACGAGCGGGACGGAGGAGACTCAGCGAGTGATGCAGCAATTGTGGAGTCTTTCTGCTTAGTTACGACCAGCTTAAAGTCTACTAACAATCAATTCCGCCATGTTTGTATTGGCTGATTTTTATTGCACTTTCTTTTGGTGACTTGTTCTTTGTGCAAGCAAAGAAAAGTCACTCGCCT
>CAYTIV010000061.1:4812-10417 GCA_964437895.1 uncultured Methylotenera sp. | reverse complement strand
CCGTTTGCGTTATTCACGTAAGAGTGCGTTAACGTGTTGGGCCATCGCCTGACCGAGCGTTATATGTTGCGGCGCGTCCAAATGCACGCCATCCACCAGGCTGGTGGTGACCACACTGCCGGCATCCATAAATGCACAGCCCATGGCTTGAGCGACCTCAGCATAGGCGGCGGCCAACCCTAAGCATTTAAGTTCGGCACCGTGGAATTTGGCTGCCATAGATCCTTGCGCTTTGGTGAGGGCGGGTGGGGCCACAATCATGACTGGGGGCACTGGCATGCCAGGTTCGATCGGTGCCGCACGGATCGCTTGCACCAATGTGCTGACACCTTGTGCGGCATGCCAGGCGGTATGAGGATGCATGGACTGGAAATCGTTGGTGCCTAGCATCAAGATGACTAGCGAGAGCGGTGAGTGTATTTCTATCCGTTGCGCAAGGCCCTGTAGCCCGTTCCGGCCAGGCTTGTAGGGGTCTTCAAACACTGTGCGCCGCCCGTTCAGGCAATCTTCGATGACGCGGGTGGTATGCCCTTGTTGATTCAGTGCGATTTCCATCACGCCGGGCCAGCGCTGGTCAAAAGGAAGGCGTTGGCGGGTGTTGGGGATGATGCCCCAGGTGAGCGAGTCAGAATAAACTAGGATCTGTTGCATCTGAACCTCCGTCGCTCGAGTTAGTGAAGCGCTGTTTGGCACCACTGGCGTTCACAAGGAGTGCCATCACCGTCACCATCCATCTCTGCGTCTGTGCAGCGCGAGAGCCAGTATTTGGCTTCGTCACAGGAGTGCATGGCTGAACAATGGGTATGGCCTTGACAGTCGATGGGCGTGGCCGCGCTGTTTGTGATGGCGGCGGGAGCATCCATAGTGGGCGCCATGGGGGTAGTCATGGTCCTCGGCATCGGCCGGATATCACGGCTGGGTGCCGGGGTGTGCTGCCCCTGCCATTGGGGCAGAATCAGGGTATCGAACAGCCCGTAAGCGGCCCCCGCCAACATCACCATACTAAAGAGTTTGAGGATATTCATGGCGGCGGCTTACATGCGTGTAGACCTAATGAATATTCAGGTAGTGCTGGATGGCAAATTTGGACAGAAAGCCAACCAGCCCTAAGGTCAGCGCCAGAAACAACGCAAAGGTCCCGGTTTTGCCCGCTTTGGATTTCCAAGCCAGATTGCCGACAATAAATACGATAAACAGCATGAGCCCGGCAATGCCCCAAGTCATGCCAAACTCGGTCAGCTGGGCTTCGTTCATGCCAAAAACGGTGATTTCCATCAGGTAAAACTTTCTAAACGGTTATTGCAGACTGCCGGTGATCAGTTGAGCGACGTGCTGATCGAGATTGTCGCTGGGTTTACGCTTGAAGCCGCTTTTGGCGAAGCTGTGCCAGCGTCCGAGCACAAAGCTGATCATGGTGTTGGCGGCGATGCCCGCATCGGTGATTTTATGGCCCTGAGCCTCGGCAATGCGTAATGATTGCTTGAGGCTGGCTTCTAATCTGTCTAGCAGCTGGTTAATACGGGTTTGTAGGGCATCGTCTTCATTGACCAGCGCATCGCCAATCAACACGCGTGACATGCCTGGATTACGCTCGGCAAAGCGCAGCATGGTTTGCAACATCAGCTGTACCTGTTTCAGACCATCGGTTTCATCAGTCGTAATCTTGTTCATGACGCCGAACAGCGCGCCTTCAATAAACTCGATCAAGCCCTCGAACATCTTGGCTTTGTTAGCAAAGTGACGGTACAAGGCTGCTTCTGAAACATCGAGCTTGGCCGCCAGCGCGGCTGTGGTGATTTTCTCGCCCTTGGGGGTCTGTAGCATCCCTGCCAGGGTTTCCAGAATTTGCTGTTTGCGGTTAGCGCGTGCTTCTTTATTGATGGTTGCCATGATGATTTCCGGGCCCAAACCCATGATAATGTTGTTGTTTTAACGCGTATTTTAACCGCATTCTTGCTTGGCGGGAATCAGTGTCCGCCTTTTTTCAGCGCGCTGTGAGTGAGCGCCAACACATGCGGTAACCTATATTGCACAAAGTTTGGTTTGCGTAGGCTGCGGCTGATCCATGCCGTGCGCATGCCCAGCCGCTTGGCTGTCATCAATGCAGGCAAGCTATCTTCAAACAGGGTGCAGTCTGCCGCGCGACAACGCAGCTGCCGCAAAAGTAACTGAAAGCCGCGTACGCTGGGTTTGGCGTGAAAGCGTGTAGACTCCACGCTAAATACCAGACTAAAACAGTCGGCTATTCCCAGCACCTGCAGCACCCGCATTGCGTAGGCGCGTGGCGCATTCGTGAAAATACATTTACGTCCCGGCAGTCGTTGTAGCAATTGGCGTAACTGACGCGTGGTTTGCACCATGTCGTCGGTTAAAAAGGCGTGCGTTTCAGACAGAAAGTGATGGGGGTTGACGCCGTGATGGCGCATGAGGCCTTTCAAGGTGGCCCCATAAATGCGCCAGTAGTGCTGACGAAGCTGGTGCGCTTGCGCTTCTTCCATTGCCAATGTGTGCATGATGTAGCGCGTCATGCTTTGGTTCATGACCGGAAAAATGTGTGCGGATGCATCATGCAGCGTATCGTCCAGATCGAAAATCCAGACCCGTTGCGCGTGGGTGAGCGCAGGCGTTTCAGGCGGCATCCGCACGCAGTTTGGCCGGGCGTTGTAACACGCGGTCAAGATAGCTGGTGAATGCAGGGCGCGGGGCGTAAGCTTTTGTGTAGTGCAGGCCAAAAGCCAAATGCGAGGCGAGGTAAATGTCCACGGCGGTAAAGTGTGTGCCGCAAACGTAAGGCGCTTTTTGCAGCAGCTGATCTAGGGTATCTAGCGTTAGCGCGAGCGAACCATAGCCCAGAAATCCCTGACAGGAGGTGCCTAGGGGTGTGCGTTCGGGTGCCTGCCAGCCGAGAAAGGTCGCCGTGGTGGCGGCCTCCAGTGGGCCTGCAATAAAAAACATCCAGCGGTAAAACGCTGCACGCTCGGCGGTGCCGGCAGGGGGAATCAGCCCATGTTCGGCAAACGTTTCTGCCAGATAGGTCAGAATGGCGGGCGTTTCGGTGACAACGGCATCGCCATGGGTCAGGGCAGGCACGGTGCCCATGGGGTTAATGTCCGTGAATCCGCTGGCTTTCATGTCCGGACCAAACGCCAACCACTCAACGCGGTAGGGCACACCTAGCTCTTCCAGTAGCCAGTGCACGGCCCGCCCGCGTGAGCGTTGGTGGCTATAGAGAACAATCTCCGCCATCGGACGCTTATTTGGCTTTAATCAATGTACCAACGCCCTCATCCGTCAGCACTTCGAGCAGTAGGGCGTGTTCCACGCGGCCATCGATAATGTGTACGGATTTCACGCCGCTACGCGCTGCATCTAGGGCTGAGCCAATCTTGGGCAGCATACCGCCACTCAGGGTGCCGTCTTCCACCAGGTCGTCGATTTGTTTCGGGGTCAGGCCGGTCAGCAGTTGACCACTTTTGTCCAGCACACCGGGGGTGTTGGTGAGCAGAATCAGTTTTTCGGCGTTAAGAATCTCGGCCAGTTTGCCAGCCACCACATCGGCATTGATGTTATAGGTTTCGCCGTCGCGTCCAACGCCAATCGGCGCGACTACGGGGATAAAGTCGCCACTATCGAGAAAGTTAATGATGCTTGGGTCGATGGCGGAAATTTCTCCCACCTGGCCCACATCAATCATTTTGGTTGGATCCTTCAGGTCTTCCATCAACAGTTTGTGGGCATGAATGAAGTTGCCATCCTGACCGGTGAGGCCGACTGCTTTGCCGCCATGGCGATTAATCAGGTTCACAATCTCCTTGTTGACCTGGCCGCCCAGCACCATTTCCACCACGTCCATGGTTTCTTCGTCGGTGACGCGCATGCCCTGAATGAACTCGCCCTTTTTGCCCAGCTTGTCTAGCATCTCGTTGATTTGTGGGCCACCACCGTGCACCACGACCGGGTTCATCCCCACTAGCTTGAGTAGCACTACATCTTGCGCGAAGCACTCTTTCAGGTGCTCGTCGGTCATCGCGTTGCCGCCGTATTTGATGACGATGGTCTTGTCAAAAAAGCGTTTGATGTAAGGCAACGCTTCTGAAAGGGTTTGTGCTTTTTGGCTGGCAGTCGAGTTTTGCATAGGTCAAACTTTCATTCAATCATCAGGCGATTGCGTACAATCGGAGTCAGCCTGAATTTTAGCTAAAAACTCATAATGATTTGATGAAAACTTTGGATTTTCTCTGAAAATTGTAGAGTTTTTTCTTTTCCTGCGGCAACTGCTCCACGCTTTGCTCGGTGAAGCCACGCTCCAGAAACCAGTGCTCGGTACGTGTGGTCAGGCAGAACAGTTGTTTGTAGCCTTTTTGGCTGGCCTGCTCCTGGCAGTAATTAAACAGTTTGTCGCCACGGCCGCCACCGCGATAAGTCGGGTCTATGGCCAGGCAGGCGAATTCCACCATTTTTTCTGTGGCAAACGGATACAGTGCCGCGCAACCGATGACGCGGTTGTCATGCTCCATGACGTAAAAATAGTTGATTTCCATTTCGATGCGTTCGCGCCCGCGCCGCACTAAGATGCCCTCGTTTTCCAGAGGCTCGATCAGGCGCAAAATGCCGCCTACGTCCTCAATGTTGGCTTGGCGCATGGTTTCCAGTGGCAGCTCGGTAATCATGGTGCCTATGCCTTGCCGCGTGAATAGCTCTTGGATGATCGCGCCATCGATGTGACGTGAGATCAGGTGGGTGCGGGTGACACCATGCTCGCAGGCGCGCACTGCCGCAGGCAGGTAGTAATTGACGTCCTCCGAGTAGTGGATGGGCACATCACTTTCCTGCACATTACGCAGCAAGTTGCGCGCTTTGGCCGAGGTCATCTCGCGCAGTAACTCCCCACGCAGGTTGTGCACCCCTTCCGAGTCCATGAGAAATATCAGCTTTTCGGCATCCAGCGCCACGGCGGCACTGACTGCCACATCCTCCAGCGTCAGGTTGAATGTCTCACCAGTCGGTGAGTAGCCCATAGGGGAAAGTAGCACCATTTCGCCGTCATCGAGCCGCTTTTGTATGCCTATGGCATCGATCTTGCGGACTTCTCCGGTATGTTGCAGGTCGACGCCATCATGTACGCCCAAGGGTTTGGCGGTGACAAAGTTGCCACTGGCGACGCGAATATCGCTGCCAGCCATCGGTGAGTTGGCGATGCCCATCGACAGCAACGATTCGATCTCGACGCGAATGGCGCCATTGGCCTCTTTCACGGCTTCCATCGCGGCATCATCGGTAATGCGCC
Organism: uncultured Methylotenera sp.; assembly: GCA_964437895.1. Classification (GTDB taxonomy): domain Bacteria; phylum Pseudomonadota; class Gammaproteobacteria; order Burkholderiales; family Methylophilaceae; genus Methylophilus. Next base: position 5,130 of record CAYTIV010000061.1, on the reverse strand, counting down.
GCCCATTGTGCAGTTTGGGCGTGAGGTTGTCGCGCTTGAGGCGCTGCTCGATCTGCGGACGTGCGCCATGCACCAGCACCAGCCTGACCTCCAGGCTCGCCAGCAGATTAAGGTCATGTGAGAGCGCAACAAATTGCTGCTCGCTGACCACTTCGCCGCCAAAGGCAATGACAAAGGTACTGCCGCCAAAGGCATGGATATAGGGGGCTGCTGAGCGAAACCAATGTACAAAGTCTTTGCTGTTCGCCTGTGAAAGAATGGCCGGCGGCGTGTGTGTGAGCGATACCGGGGTCAGGTTGGCGTCATACAACCTGCCAG
>CAYTIV010000061.1:0-4712 GCA_964437895.1 uncultured Methylotenera sp. | reverse complement strand
GGCGGCGTGTGTGTGAGCGATACCGGGGTCAGGTTGGCGTCATACAACCTGCCAGGTGTGGTGTTTAATGCTTGGGCGGCTGCTCTGAGCAATGCTTCAGAGATGCCAATTTCGCCGCGCTCAATGCGCGACAAATTGCTGGCGTCCGTGCCCATGCGCGAGGCGAGCTGCTGTAGGGTTAAATTTTGCGATTTACGCAAATCTCTGATGTTTGATCCGAGCATTTTTGATAAATATAGATTTAATTTGCAAAATAATAATTAAAAATGGTTTTTATTGCAAATTAAACGCAAGATAAAAAAATGACGGCAATCGCCGTCATGTGAGGTCAGAAACAGAGAGACTACGTCAACATCAACTGACTGGCGACGGACGTACTGAGCGATAAATGCGGTTGCTCTCCCGCTTACTCAGTACCCGTTGCCACAGTTGCCCTTGCGCTACAGGTATAGATGTATATTACGGGTGCTGTGCGAGGCAAACAACTCGTTATATGACGTATGACAGTGGCCGACCTGAAAACTCATCTCAGCCCGCGAATTTAACTTTGTTAAGACGCTGACCGGGTCAGGTGTGCAGTGCGTTGAACCAGAGAGTCAGGCTGGGGATGCTGAGCAGGGTGCTCAGAAAGACGGCGGCGGCATACAGGCTGCCATCCAGGCGGTAACGTTCACAAATGACGATGCCAAACACCATGGTGGGCATCGCGGCCAACAGTACGCAGGCGGTGAGGGTTTCAGGGGGCAGCCCCAGTTGGATCGCTGTAAAGCGCGCGGCCAACGGGGCCACGCCCAAACCGATCACACACACCGGCAGCAGCAATGGCATGCGTTTAAGGGTAAACGTATCCCAGCGTATGCTCATGCCCAGCGCAATCAGCATGAGGGGGACGACGCCACCGGCCAAGGTGTGCAGGGCGTGTCCTACCATCACCGGTTGCGGCAGGTGACTCAGGTTGAGCAAAGCCGCCAGCAACAATGCCCACAAGGGGGGCACGCGTGACAGCTCTCGCAGTGGGTGGATTTTTTGCGCGGTGTGACCGTAGTGTTGCGCCATGAGCATGCCTAAGCTCAGTAACACGGGTGTGCAAGCAAATAGATCAAATTTGAGCACCGTGGCATGGGTCCAGGGCCCCAGTACTTCACTGGTCACTGGCAAGCCCATGTAGGTTGCATTAGGGAAAGTCGCGGCCAGCATCAGGGCGCCCTGCTGTGCAGGGCTCACACTTAGCCAGCGTTTGAGCCCTTGCAATAACAGCCACATGCAGGCGGCGGCGACCAGCAAACGACTCAGGGCGGTGAGCGCGATTTTAATCGTGTTGGTATCAAATGGCGCCAGCCAGAGGGTATCCAGCACCAGTGCTGGCAGCAGTATATAAAACACCAAGTCGGTGAGCGCGCGGCGGTGTGACAGCGCGGGGATATGGTCTGGGGCCAGCCTTTGCCACAGCATGCCAGTGGCAATCAGCAATGCCATCTGCAGCATTACGGGAAACATGACTTACTCAGAGTCCGAGGGCGCTCAGGCCTGGATGGTCGTCCGGGCGTCTGCCCAGTGGCCAGAAAAACTGACGGTCGGCGGCCTGGATGGGAAGGTCATTGATACTGGCGTGTCGCTGCATCATGAGGCCTGCTTCGTTGAACATCCAGTTTTCGTTGCCATAGCTGCGAAACCACTGCCCAGAGTCATCATGCCATTCATAGGCAAAGCGTACGGCAATCCGGTTATCTGCATGGGCCCAGATCTCCTTGATCAGGCGATACTCCAGTTCGCGTGCCCATTTGCGTGATAAAAAAGCGTGAACTTGCTGGCGGCCGACCGGAAACTCGGCCCGGTTGCGCCAAACGGTGTCTTCGGTGTACACCTGTATCACCCGGTCTGGGTCGCGGCTGTTCCAGGCATCTTCGGCCATGCGCACCTTCTGGGTCGCGGTTTCCAGGGTGAACGGGGGTAAAGGGGGGCGAGTATCCATGTTGAACTCCTTAAGTGACGTGGGCTAAAAGTCGCCCCACAGGGTATGCATGCTGGCCATCGCGGTGAGGGCCGCAGTTTCGGTCCGCAAGATTCTCGGACCGAGTACGGTGGACTGGAAGCCCCACTGCATGGCGAGTTCGATTTCCGCCTGGCTCAGGCCTCCTTCGGGGCCGATCAGCAGGTGAATCGCGCCAGTAGGCGCGGGTAGGCTGGCTAGACGCTTAGCCCCCACCGGATTGAGTAGGATATTCAGATGGTCGGCGGCGGCATGCTGGCTTAACCATTGTGCCAGTGTGGACGGCGCGTGTACTTTGGGGATGACCGCGCGCCCACTTTGTTCGCAAGCGGCAATCGCCACGCCCTGCCAATGTTCGAGTCGTTTTTCGGCACGGTCGCCGCTGAGTTTGGTGACACTGCGCTCTGTACTCAGCGTGAAAATCTCACGTACGCCCAGCTCTACGGCTTTTTGTATGGTGTAGTCCATGCGGTCGCCGCTAGAAATCCCTTGCAGCAAACGGATGTTCAGTGGCGATTCATTGTCGACGGCTTGGCGGGATTGCACCTCAACCTGCGCTGATTTTTTCTCGATCTGGCGCAAGACGCATTGGTAGTCAAAGCCGTCGCCACAGAACAGATGTAATGCAGCGCCCTCCTTGAGCCGCATGACCTTGACGGCATGGGCCATGGCGTTATCACTCAAGGTGACCTGCTGGCCGATGGACAAGGCCTGTGGACTGTGGAATCGTAAATTGCTCATGCTTGGCATTGTAACCAAAATGGCTCTTCGCTGGCAGGCTGGCGTTCACCTGCACGCCTGATTGACGTACCATAACGGTTTAAGATGCGATTGCAGGAGATGGAGTATGGCAAGTATTAGCCCCCCGGTATGTGATTTTGGCTGGCAGGCCCCCGCGTTCAGCTTGCCCGATGTCGATGGCAGGATGGTGAGTCTCAAAGACAGCATGGGACCGAATGGTCTGCTGGTCATGTTTATATGTAATCACTGCCCTTATGTGAAGGCGATTTTGCCGCGCTTGATCGCTGACGTTAAAGCATTGCAGGCGTTGGGGGTTAACACGGTGGCCATTATGTCTAACGACCCTTCCGACTATCCGGAAGATAGCCCGGAAAACATGAAAAAGCTGTCTCAGGAGATGGGCTTGCCTTTTCCTTATCTGTTGGACGAGACCCAGCAGGTGGCCAAGGCTTATGATGCCGTGTGTACCCCAGACTTTTTTGGCTTCAATCGCGACTTTGCCTTGCAATACCGTGGCCGGTTTGATGAGAGCCGTAAGGAAACCGCCCCAGAGAGCACGCGCGAACTGTTTAAGGCCATGCAGCGCGTCGCCGAGAGCGGTGAAGGCCCGCGCGAGCAGATCGCCAGCATAGGCTGCTCGATCAAATGGAAGGACTAGCGGTTTAGCCGGGGGTGCCGTCTATGCGTGGCCGGCTCAAAATGGGCCAGTAGCTGAAGGCAAATACCGCAAACGCCGCGATCCAGCAGGTGGCGGCCAGCATCACCGATAATCGGTAGAACGGCGGCAAGGCCAGAGGCAATAGTGCCCGACAGAGCGCGGCGACAATGACCAGGCGGAACACCCAGATTACGCTGCGTGGTGGCTGGTGGATATTACGCCCGGTATGCCCCAAGGCCACCCGCGCCATCATGGCCAGCGTAATCACGCCTATGCCGCCAATCGCCCAGCAGTGGATGGCCAGAATGACGGACACCCCTGCCTCGGCAGCACTGAGCGCAAACAGTAAAAACCCCAGTGTAATGAGCCACAGGCCTAGGTAAAAACTCCACAGCAAAGGCACCTGCCAGATGCCGGGCGTGTGCCATCGCCACAGCCTGAATCCAGAACTCAGGCTGATAGTGAGCCCTAACACAACGTTCGCGACCGCGGCGTTGATGGTCAGAATATTCAGCAGTAATGTCGCTAGACACACCATTAGTAGACGGTCTATCCACAAGGCATTTTTTAAAACAACTTCTTCTTTGACGCCGCGCTCAATAAACATCGGCAAGATGCGGCGGCTGATCACCAGTATCAGGCTGACATTGAGTAGCAGTCCGCTCCAGATAGCGGCCTGCGCGCCCCAAGTGTTTAGCCCCAGTGCTTGCGCATAAAAGGCGGCGTTGCCCGCCGTCAGCAGTAGGATTTTGGACAGCACGCCCAACTGGCGCCATTGTTTAACGCGCACAATGGGGCTGGCCACTGCCACAAGCAGGGTTAGGTCGAATAAAAGGTCAAACACAGCGGCCAAGGCCACTCGGTCAGGGGCGGTGAGCATGATGGCGCGTGCCATGGTCCAGCAAGCCGCCAGCGCCATCAGCGGACGGCCATGCAGGGTCTGGATGCCGGTCCAGTTTTTGACTGCCGTCAGCAAAAAACCGGCAATGACTGCAAAGGCGAACCCATAGAGCATCTCGTGTGCATGCCATTGAGAGGCGCTCAGGGTGGTGAGCGGGAACGCTGAGGCGCGCGCATATTGCCAGACCCAGCTACCCACCGAGAGCACTGCAAACACGGTTGCTAGCAGGAAAAAAGGCCTGAACCCCAAGTTGAACAGGGCGAATGTATTGGCAGGCACTTTACGGCCTGGGGGTGAAATTTGCATCAATGGTTGCATGTGCGCATCCTCATCATCGTTGCGCACACCTTAACGCATTGGGCGTGTCTGGGAGTTGCGCTGACGCAAGCATGATGCATGCAAATGCCAGAATTTAAAACCCT
>CAYTIV010000060.1:0-10471 GCA_964437895.1 uncultured Methylotenera sp. | reverse complement strand
GCAGGTACTTGGCTTCGTAATCGTAATATTCGTTTTTAGGCACAATGCGCACGATGGGCAGTGCGGTCTCACCCAGAATGCCCACGGTGTACTCGCCACCGCCAACAAATTGCTCAGCAATCACCAGCGGGTCAGACTGTTTGGCCAGCGTGTAGGCAGCCACCAGATCACCGGCCTGCTTGACCTTGCTCACCCCGATACTGGAACCCTCATTGGCGGGCTTCACAAACAGGGGTAGACCGAGCGCGGTGACGACGTTTTCAGGGTGGGTCGCGTCATCCATCAGCACATAATTCGGCGTGGTCACACCTGCGGCCGTCCACAACAGTTTGGTGCGCCATTTATCCATGCCCAGTGCAGAAGCCATGACACCACTGCCAGTGTAAGGAATCCCCATCAGCTCCAGCGCACCCTGAATAGTGCCGTCTTCGCCGTAGCGGCCATGCAGGGAGATAAACGCCCGGTCAAAGCCTTTGAGGGCTGACAATTCTTGCGTGGCTGGGTCAAACGCGTGGGCATCAACGCCTTGGCGCTGCAAGGCGGCCAGCACGGCTGAACCGCTTTTGAGCGAGACTTCGCGCTCGCCGGAACGTCCGCCGAACAGAACGGCTACTTTGCCAAATGTGTGTTGCTGTGCACTCATGCTGTTACTACGCCTTCCCCAATCACTTTTACTTCCTGAATCAATGCCACCCCCTGCTTTTCGAGCACGGTGGCTTTCACCTGCGCAATCAGCGTCTCGATGTCAGCCGCCGTGGCCTCCCCCAGATTGACGATGAAATTGGCATGTTTTTCAGACACTTGTGCGCCACCGATGGTGGTGCCTTTCAGGCCTGAAGCCTCAATCAGCCGCGCGGCAAAGTCCCCTTCCGGATTACGGAAAGTCGAGCCTGCACTTGGCATATTCAGTGGCTGGCTAGCCAGACGCTTAGCCAGCAACTGTTTAATCTGCTCGGCCGAAGCCTTGCCATCGCCCGCCGGCACCTTAAACCAGCCAGCCAAAAACCACTCATCCGCCGCGGGATGCACGACATGACGATACGCCGGCTGATATTGCGCGGCCGCGCGTACCTGCACCTGACCGGCACGATTCATCGTTTTCACCGCATCGACCCACTGCCAAGTCTCGCCGCCATAACAGCCGGCATTCATGGCCAAGGCGCCACCGACCGTACCCGGGATACCGGCCATAAATTCGGCACCGGCCTTATTTTGGCTGGCCGCAAAACGCGCCAGCTTGGCACAGGTCACGCCGGCCTCGGCATAGATGCGGTCGCCCTGCATCTCCAAGCCTTGCAAAGCCTGATGCATGACCACCACCGTACCGCGCACGCCGCCATCCCGCACCAGCAGGTTGCTGCCAAGACCGATAAAGGTCACAGACTCGTCTGCTGGCAATTGCTGTAACAACTGCTGTAAGGCGCTCACGCTCTCAGCCAGCACCAGACGGTCTGCCGGACCACCGACACGCCAGCTGGTGTAGCGCGCCAGCGGCTCGTTCAGCAGCACTTGCAGCCCTGCGATCTGAGAAGCCGTTACTTGCATACGTTGGCCAGCTCCCGCGTTTTGGCAGCCACGCTACCGATGTTGCCTGCCCCCATGACCACGACCACATCGCCGGGCTGCACGCTCTCGAGGATGCTGGCTGGCAAGTCGTCTGTGGTGTCCACAAAGCGTGGCTCCACTTTGCCGTTGACGCGAATAGCACGAATCAGGCTACGGGTATCTGCGGCCACAATCGGCGCTTCGCCAGCCGAGTACACCTCGGTCAGCAACAGCGCATCCACCGTGGACAGCACTTTGACGAAATCTTCAAAACAGTCGCGCGTACGGGTGTAGCGGTGTGGTTGAAAAGCCAGCACCAGCCGACGACCGGGGAAAGCGCCGCGGGCGGCGGCAATCACGGCCTGCATCTCGATGGGATGGTGTCCATAATCATCCACCAGCGTGAAATGCCCATTAGCCACAGGAATCTCGCCATAACGCTCAAAGCGGCGGCCCACGCCACGGAACTCGGACAGTGCTTTTAAAATCGCGGCATCCGGCACATTGAGCTCGGTGGCAATCGCAATCGCCGCCAGCGCGTTGAGTACATAATGGTGACCGGGCAGATTCATCGTGATCTCGTTACGCAGGGTCACGCCATTTTTGCGCACCAGCGTGAAATGCATCTTGCCGTTATCGGCGACGATATTCTCAGCGCGAATCGCGGCTTCTTCATGGGTGCCATAGGTGGTGACCGGGCGTGTGACGCGCGGCAGAATCTCACGCACATTGGCATCGTCGATACACAACACCGCCATGCCCCAGAAAGGAATCTGCTGTAAAAACTCCACGAACGCGGTCTTGAGCTTGTCAAAACTGTGCTCATAAGTATCCATGTGGTCCTGATCGATATTGGTGACCACCGCCATAATCGGCGTCAGGTGCAAGAAAGACGCATCGGACTCATCCGCCTCTACCACTATCCATTCACCGGTGCCCAGTCTGGCGTTAGCACTGGCCGCTTCCAGTTTGCCGCCGATGACAAAAGTCGGGTCCATGTCGGCCTCGGCCAGAATACTGGCGATTAGACTGGTGGTCGTGGTTTTGCCATGCGTGCCTGCCACAGCAATGCCCTGTTTAAAACGCATCAGTTCGGCCAGCATGACGGCACGTGGGATCACTGGCACCTTGCGCGCACGCGCAGCCATGATCTCGGGGTTCTCTTCATTGATGGCGCTAGAAACCACCACCACATCCGCATCGTTCAGATGCTCGGTCGCGTGACCTTGAAACACGGTCGCGCCAAAGCCTTGCAGGCGTTTGGTGGTGGCGTTGCTGGCCAGGTCTGAGCCGCTCACTTCAAAGCCCAGGTTGAGCAGCACTTCTGCGATACCGCTCATGCCGGAACCGCCGATACCGATAAAGTGAATTTTTTTGACTTTATGTTTCATACTGCCTGTCCTGACGCCAGTTGCTGGCAAATCGCTGCGACTTGTTGGGTAGCCTGTGGTCTGGCCAGTGCGCGCGCCTTTTGCGCCATCTGCAGGCAGGTCACGCGGTCCAGTGCCTGCAAGGTCTGCGCCAGTTGTGCCACATCGAGATCGCGCTGCTGTATCAGCAAGGCGGCGCCTGCAGCCTGCAAATAAGCGGCATTGGTCGTTTGGTGATCATCCACAGCGAACGGGAAAGGCACCAGAATACTGGCAGCGCCCACGTTCGATAGCTCGGCCACAGTGAGTGCACCGGCACGGCAAATCACCAGATCTGCCCAGGCATACACCTCGGCCATGTCGTGGATAAAGGCACGGCAATCAGCCGCCACACCCGCTTCGGCATAGGCTTTTTTCAAGGCTTCAAACTGCTTTTCACCGGCCTGATGAATAATCTGCGGACGTGCCGCCTGCGGCAGCAGCGCAAACGCCTGCGGCAACAAAGTATTGAGCGCCACCGCCCCCAGACTACCGCCTACCACCAGCACGCGCAGGACGCCATGGTGCTCGGCAAAACGCTGCTCAGGGGCGGGCAATGTGGTAATGCCCTCACGCACCGGGTTGCCTACCATCTCGCCGCGGGCACCCAGCGCCTGCGGAAAGCCGGTCAATACACGCTGCGCCAGTCGTGCCAGCACTTTATTGGTGAGGCCAGCCACCGAGTTCTGCTCATGAATCACCAGCGGCACACCAGACAGTCTGGCCATCACGCCGCCCGGAAACGCAGCGAATCCGCCCATCCCGAGCACAACATCTGGCTGGTGCTGACGCAGCGCCGCGCGCGCCTGTGCAAATGCACGCACCAGTTTCACCGGCAAGGTCAACCAGCCCATCAGGCCTTTACCACGGACGCCTTGCATGGTCATCATGGCTTTGTCGTAGGGTTTTTGTGCAATCAGGCGATTCTCCATGCCGCCCTCAGTCGCCAGCCAGACGATCCGCCAGCCTTGCGCCTGTAACGCATCTGCCACGGCCATGGCCGGGTACACGTGCCCGCCAGTGCCGCCAGCCATCACCATCAATGTGTATGCGTGACTCATGAGTTCAGGCCTTTCTGCAACCGTCTGTTCTCAAAGTCGATGCGCAACAACACAGAGAGCGCGATGCAATTGGCCAAAATGCCGCTACCGCCGTAAGACAGCAAAGGCAGGGTCAGCCCCTTGGTGGGCAACAAGCCCATGTTCACCCCCATGTTGATGAAGCCCTGCACGCCCATCCAGACGCCAATGCCCTGCGCCAGCAATGCCGCGTAATAGCGCTCGTTGGCGACGGCCTCTTTGGCGATGCTAAACGCACGGATCACCAGCCACGCAAACAACAGCACCACCACCAGCACGCCGATAAACCCGAGCTCTTCAGCCACCACTGCCAGCAGGAAGTCGGTATGGGCCTCAGGCAGGTAGAGCAGTTTTTCTACGCTGCCACCCAGGCCTACGCCCCAGAACTCACCGCGACCAAACGCAATCAGTGCGTGAGACAGCTGGTAGCCGGTGTCAAACGGATCATCAAACGGATTCAGAAAGCCTTTCATACGCTCCAAGCGATATGGTTCCATCACCACCAGGCCCACCACGGCCAGCGGCAGTGCACCCAGCATGGCCAAAAACACTTTCAAGTTGACGCCACCCAGCCACATGATGGAGAAGGCAATAGAGGCGGTCACGGCAAATGCACCGAAGTCAGGCTCTTTGAGCAACAACACACCGACAAACACCATCACACCCAGCATGGGCAGAAAGCCCTTTTTAAAACTGTGCATGCTGCTGGCCTTGCGCACGGCATAGTCCGAGGCATACATAGCAATAAACAGCTTCATCAGCTCTGAAGGCTGCAAGTTCATGATCAACAATGAAATCCAGCGGCGGCTACCGTTCACCACTTTGCCTATGCCTGGAATCAGCACCAGAATCAGCAGCACGATGCCGGCGATAAACAGATAGGGGGACATTTTTTGCCACCAAGCCATGGGGATCTGGAATACCACCAGACCGGCCACCAGACCGACGGCGATATACAACGCCTGACGCACCAAGAAATAGGTACTGTTGTGGCCGAACATCTTGCTGGAGTCCGCGTAAGCAATCGAGGCGGAATAGACCATGACCATACCAAACGCCAACAGCGACAGCACCACCCACAGCAACGACGCATCGTAGCTGGGGGAGTTGTAACGCTCACGGTTCATCATCAGCGGCCCTAACATGTGGCCTCCATCGCCTTGACGGCTTCGACAAACACCTGCGCGCGGTGCTCGTAATTACGGAACATGTCAAAGCTGGCGCATGCAGGCGACAACAACACCGCATCACCGGCCTCTGCCAGGGTTCTCGCAATCTGAACGGCCGCCGTCAGATCCACAGCATCCACTACGGGCAGCGGCAGTTCTTGCAGTACCTGCTGAATCTTGGGCCCATCACGACCAATCAACACCACTGCGCGCGCATGATGCAACACAGCATCGCGGAGCGGGCTGAAATCCTGCCCTTTGCCGTCACCGCCTGCAATCAGCACTACTTTTTGCGGTTTGCCCTGTTTGAGCATGCCACTAATCGCGGCACAGGTTGCGCCGACATTGGTGCCTTTGGAGTCGTCGTAAAAGTCGACCTCGCCAATATTAGCGACCCATTCCACGCGGTGCGGCAGGCCGCCAAAAGACTGTACCGTATGCAGAATGGAGACTTTGTCTATGCCGATGGCTTGCGTTAAGGCAATCGCTGCCAACGCATTGGCAATATTGTGCTTGCCACGAATCTGCAAGGTATCGGCTTCGATATAGTGGCGATTGCCCGCGCACAGCCAGCCAGATTCGTTCAGCCCGTAATCATTGATCGAAGGTGATGGATTCACGCCAAAAGAGACTTGTGGCAACGCCCCCGCCAGCGCGGCACTTGCTGGGTCATCACGATTAACCACTGCCATACGGGCATGCTGGTAAATACGGGCCTTGGCCAGGGCGTAATCAGCCATGCCGTCATAACGGTCCATATGATCTTCAGACAGGTTGAGCACCGTGGCCGCATCCACTTGCAAGCTGTGCATGCATTCCAGTTGAAAGCTGGACAACTCAAGCACATACACATCTGGCACTGGCATCAGCAAGGTATCCAGCACGGGCAAGCCGATGTTGCCAGCCACAATCGTGTTGAGCCCAGACTGACGGCAAATCTCGCCCACCAGCGAGGTCACCGTGGTTTTGCCGTTGGAGCCGGTGATGGCGATGACCTTGGCATAGGGCGCACGATACAGCGCAAACAATTCCACATCGCCGACCACAGGCGTGCCCTGCGCCATCAACTGCGCAATTACTGGCTCCTTAAGCGAGACAACCGGGCTGGCAACGATCATGTGCATGGCGGCCGGCAACTCTGCCGTAAAGGGGCCCAGATGGCATTCCACCTCAGGAAATTCAGCGTGCAGGCGGTCTTGACCGGCTGGATGCTGACGGGAGTCGAACATGACCACTTCTGCACCCATATGGCGCAGCCAACGCAGGGCTGAGAAGCCGGTGTCACCCAGTCCCAGTACCGCGATTCGCTGTTGTTCGAAGTGTTTGCTCATGTGTCTATCCGCAACCGTGTTGTCCGTTTATCTCAGCTTGAGGGTGGACAAACCCACCAGCACCAGCATCATGGTGATGATCCAAAAACGCACCACCACTTGGGTTTCTTTCCAGCCTTTTTGCTCATAGTGATGGTGCAGTGGCGCCATCAGAAAAATGCGTTTGCCAGTCCCGGTCATTTTTTTGGTGTATTTGAAATACAGCACTTGTGCCGCCACCGAGAACGTCTCTACCACGAACACACCGCCCATGATGAACAGCACGATTTCCTGACGCACGATCACGGCGACCACGCCGAGTGCGGCGCCCAGTGCCAGCGCACCCACATCGCCCATAAAAACTTCTGCCGGGTAGGCGTTAAACCACAGAAAACCCAAACCGGCGCCGGCCATGGCCGCACAGAACACCATCAACTCGCTGGCCCCGGCCACATACGGAATGCCCAGATATTTTGAAAACACGGCATGGCCAGCCACATAGGAGAAGATCGCCAGCGCACTGCCTACCATCACGGTGGGCAAGGTCGCCAGACCATCCAGACCATCGGTCAGGTTGACGGCGTTGCTGCTACCGACGATAACCAGATAGGTCAGCACAATGAAACCGGTCGCACCCAGTGGCAGTACCAGATGTTTGAAAAATGGCACGATCAGCGTGGTTTCTTCGGGGGTCGTGGCTGTGGCATACAAGAAGCCGGCCACGCCAAAACCGACCAGACTTTGCCAGAAGTATTTTTCCTTGGCAGACAGGCCTTTAGGGTTTTTGTAGACCACTTTGCGGTAATCATCCACCCAGCCCACCGCGCCAAAGCCCAGAGTCGTGATCAACACCACCCAGATAAAACGGTTGTGCAGATTGCCCCAGAGCAGGGTAGAAATGGCAATGGCCACCAGAATCAGCGCACCGCCCATGGTCGGCGTACCGGCTTTGACCAGATGTGTTTGCGGACCATCATCGCGCACGGCTTGGCCCACTTTGTACTCTGTTAGTTTGCGAATCATGGCCGGGCCGACCATAAAGGAGATCGCCAGCGCGGTCAGCGTCGCCAATACCGCACGGAAGGTGATGTAGTTAAACACGTGAAACCCGTGTACATCGGCGGCCAGCCACTTTGCCAGTTCTAATAACATAATGTTCCTATTTCCCCACCGCTTGAGTGGTTTGTGTTTCTGTCAGCGCATTGACCACCCGTTCCATCTGCATGAAACGCGAGCCTTTGACCAGCACTAGATGGTGCGCACCGGTCTCCGCTTGCAAAGTCGCCACCAGCGCTTCCACTGAGTCAAAATGTTGACCTTGTGCGCCAAAGGCTTGTACCGCAGCCTTGGCGTGGGTGCCCAGCGCATACAAACGGCTGACGCCACAGTCACGCGCATATTGGCCGATCTGGGCATGCATGGCTTCGGCATCCGCGCCGAGCTCGCCCATATCCCCCATCACAAACACCGCCTGTGCGGCCTCGGGCTTAATAACTTCTAGTGCAGCCCGCATAGAATCGGGGTTGGCGTTGTAGGTGTCATCAATCACACGGGCACCATTGGCGGCCGTTTTTTGCTGCAAACGTCCTTTGACGCCACCAAATTGCTGCAGACCCTGCGCCACTTCAGCCAGCGTCGCGCCTGCCGCCAGCGAAGCCGCAGCGGCGGCCAGCGCGTTCATCACGTTATGTGCGCCTGGCACAGTCAGCGCCACCTGCACCGTCTCACCCTGATAATGCAACGCAAATGCTGGGCTACCGGGCAATGTTTCGCCGCGGACATCGGCGGTGGGCGCCATGCCAAAGGTCATGACCTGACGACCGCTATTAAGCCCCTGCCAGTAGTTGGCAAAGTCGCTATCCGCATTAATCACGGCAATACCATCCGCTTGCAGACCGGCAAAGATTTCGCCTTTGGCACGGGCAATATTCTCGCGTGAACCGAGCTCACCAATATGCGCTGTGCCGGCGTTGTTGATCACCGCGACGTTGGGTCTGGCCAGGCGCGTCAAATAATCGATCTCGCCTAGATGGTTCATGCCCATCTCGATCACCGCGCATTGGTGTGTGGAACGCAAGCGCAGCAAGGTGAGCGGCATGCCGATGTCGTTATTGAAGTTGCCTGCGGTGGCCAGCACGCGCTCTGTGCCCCCCACATGGCTTTGCATGATGGCGGCAATCATTTCCTTGGTCGTGGTTTTGCCGTTGCTGCCGGTCACGGCAATCAGCGGCAGCGCCAGTGTCTGACGCCACCAGCTGGCCAGTTGACCCAGTGCCAGACGGGTATCCGCCACTTGTACCGTGGGCAAAGCGCTGTCTACAGCGCGACTGACCAATGCCGCCACGGCACCCTGGGCCGCCACTTGTGGCAAGAAGTCATGTCCGTCGAACTTGTCACCGGGCAAAGCCACAAACAATTGACCTGGCTGTACGCGACGGCTGTCGGTATCGACCGAAGTCACCTCAACCGCGGCGCCCTCAACCTTGCCGTGCAAAGTGCCGTGCAACACGTCAGCAATGGTTTGCAACGCGATCATGCCTGCACCTTTTTCTTCAAAGCGTTTTGTACCCAGTCCGCATCGCTAAACGGATAGCGTATGCCCTGGATCTCCTGATAATCTTCATGCCCTTTGCCAGCCACCAATACCACATCGCCTTTGGCGGCTTGGCTCACTGCCAGCGCAATGGCTCTGGCGCGGTCGGTTTCTACCACAGGTTCGCGCTGCATGCCCTCGGCAATCGCAGCGATAATGGCGTAAGGGTTCTCGGAGCGTGGGTTGTCATTGGTCACGATCACGTGGTCTGCCAGCGTGTCAGCGATACGCCCCATTTCAGCGCGTTTGCCGCTATCACGATCACCGCCACACCCGAACACACAAGCCAACTTGCCGCGGGCCTGAATGCGCAAGGTATGCAGGGCCTTTTCCAGCGCGTCCGGCGTATGGGCATAATCCACCACCACCAGTGGCAGATCACCACCGCCAAACATTTGCATGCGACCGGCCACGGGCACCAAGCCAGAGACCGCCTGCAGGGCGGCTGGCAGCGCGACATCCTTTGCGAGCAGGCAACCGAGCACGGCCAACGCGTTATAGACGTTGAACTGACCCAGCGCATGCAATTGCACTTCGCCTTCACCTTGTGCAGTGCGCACCTGTATCTCGAAGCCCGTGGCATGCATGGTGACGGCGGTGGCGCAGATGTCGGCCTCTTCATGCAAACCGTAGCTGAGCACTTTTCTACCCTGTCTGCGCAGATCATCGATCAGGGTGCGGCCAAACGGGTCATCGGCATTAATCACGGCGGCACTCAGTGTTTGCCAGTCAAACAGTTTGCGTTTGGCGGCTTGGTAGGCCTCCATGGTCTGGTGATAATCCAGATGGTCACGGGTGACATTGGTCAGCACGGCCACATCGAAAGCCACACCGTTGACGCGACTTTGATCCAAGCCGTGTGAAGATACTTCCATCGCCACCATGCGCACGTCGTCGAGCACAAAGTTGGCGAGCAGTTTTTGCAACTCAACCGGGCCAGGGGTCGTGTTTTGTGTCGGCTGCAAATCGTCCAGCGGCCCATTGCCCAACGTGCCGATGACTGCGGCTTTCTGCTGCATAAAGCGGTAGGCTTGCGCCAGCCAATGGGTCACGGTGGTTTTACCGTTAGTGCCGGTCACGCCTATGCACCACAGCTGCTCGGACGGGTTTTTGTAAAATTGGCTGGCAATATGCCCAACCTGGGTTTTCAGGTCTGGAATCGCAATGTTGTGCACGTTCCAGGCTGGATTCCAGTCAAATCCTTGGCTATCCCAGATGACCGTGTTCGCGCCTTTGGCGATGGCATCTTCAATGTAATCGCGACCATCGCTGTGCTGACCGGGATAAGCCAGAAACAGGCCGTGCTTTTCAACCTGGCGGCTGTCTGCGGTGATGCCGTGTACCGGCGCGGGAATAATGTACTTAC
>CAYTIV010000059.1:2463-10493 GCA_964437895.1 uncultured Methylotenera sp. | reverse complement strand
TTTCGTCAGCGCTGGGTACTTGATGTGGGGTCCCTCGACATCAACGGCAATAACCAGTGTTTGTTTGAAGACTGCGCCTACATCGGGATAGATTTGCTTCCCGGAAAAAACGTCGATTTTTGCTGTAAGGCGCATGAGTTTAAGCTCCCGGACCACAGCTTTGACGTCATTATCTCAACCGAGTGTTTTGAGCATGACCCTTACTATGCATTGACGTTGCAGAACATGGTCAGGTTGCTCAAGCCGGGTGGCCTGTTGCTATTTTCATGTGCAACCACCGGGCGTCCTGAACATGGTACGCGGCGGACAACCCCTGCCGATGCCCCGTTTATTCAGGCCTTTGGTGACTGGGGCGACTATTACCGCAATCTGGGGGTGGATGATATACGCGCTGTGCTGGATGTGGAGCAGGGGTTCAGTGCTTTTGAGTTCAGCACGCAGCATCAGACACATGATCTGTATTTCTGGGGTATCAAACAGGGCGAGTGCCCCGCGCGTGATGATTACTCCTTTCTGTTGCCGGACAGCATGTTGTCCAGCGCGCGTCTCGCACACACGTCTGCCTTACAACAGTCGCTCGCGCAGCAAGCGGCCTTGCAGGAAGCGCTGTCTGCCGAGGAGGCGCAACGCTGCCGTTTGTCCGCCTTGGTTGAAGAACAAGAGCGTGTGCTCATCAAACGCGCACAACATGTCAGTGAGCAAGCGCAGCAGATACGCCTATTGGGACAGACCATCCGTATCCGTGAGGCAGAACAGCAGACCATGCAAGCCCAGCAAGCGACCATGCAATCTCAGCTTCAACGGCGTGACGCACAGTTGGTACAGTTGCAGGTGCGTATGGCGCAGTATCAACAACAATTGTCTCAATTGCATCAATCGGAACAGGCGCGTATTCAGCGCATACAGGCATTATTGTCTTCACGCTCATGGCGTTGGACGCGTCCGGCGCGTGGGATGGCTAGGCTCTGCCGTGGCGACTACCGGTTGTTTTCTGGCAGTCTGCTGGATAAAACGGCAATCAGTCGTTTACAGCGTGGGATGCGTTATTTGCTGCGCGGTCATTGGGCAACGCTGTATCACAGATGGCAACAGCACCTGCAGCGTTTTCAGCCACAAAGGGTGCATGCGATACAACAAAAAGCCGAATGCGCGTCATGGGTCATTATGACGCCTGAACATACCTTGTTTGTGGCACATCGCTTGCAAGAGCGTTTACGTCTGCATGGCTGGGGATGTGAAGTGGTCACGCAAGCGCCGGAAGATTTTTCTGGTGATATGTATATCGTGCTCTGCCCGCAGATTTTTGACCGGCTACCCCCAGGTGAAAAACGCATTGCCTTTCAGCTTGAACAGTCTGTCAGCGAACGCTGGTTTACAGAAGCCTATTTCACGATACTGGAAAACTCTTTGGCCGTGCTCGACTATGCTCAAACCAATATCAGCTATCTCGCTCGGCATGGCATTGTTTATCCGCATATCTATTATTTGCCCATAGGCGCAAGCCGCACGTTTGGTGGGGTTGACGCCTCTGAGCGCATGACCACGGATGTACTCTTTTATGGCGATGCGTTGAGTTCACCTAGACGTCAGTTGCTGCTAGCTGCCTTGCAACAACAATTCAGCGTCAAAGTGGTGAACGCGCTATTTGGCGAAGCCATGACGCGCGAAATTCAGGCGGCCCGCGTAGTGATTAATCTGCACTATTACGATAACGCCTTGCTGGAAATGCCCAGAATTCAGGAATGTCTCTCTCTGGGCGTGCCTGTGGTTTCGGAAACCGCTCCGGATATGGATGAGTACCCAGAGTTACAAAACGCTGTTGTGTTCTTTGAGGCCGGATCAATCGAAGACATGTTGCGAGCTGTTGAACAGGCACTGACACAGCCACATTTTGATATCGCTGCTTCAGTGAGCCAGTCGTCGCAACGCTTCGATTTCATGTTTGACCGTTTTTTGCTGGCCAAAGGGTTTTTACCTCCAGCGTATGCGCTGCAGATGCGCTTGCCGCTGAATCCACAAGCTGAGGTGTTTGGCTTGTCTTTGCCGGAAACCAGTCAACGGCGTGCCATGTTCCAAACTGTAAGGCCTAACGGTTGTGAGTTATTTGATGGCATGCGTTTTCAGCCTGGCTGGCTGGGTTGTGGGCTCAGTTACAGCTTGCTCGCCAGACATGCCTTGCGCCATCAACAATCGGCCATCACCATCATGGAAGACGACGTGCTGCTGCCCGAGCACTATCATTCAATGTTGCGTGTGATTCAGTCTTATTTACACCGTCATGCAGGCGAGTGGGATATCTTTGCCGGATTGATTGCCAGCCTGCATCCTGACACCCGCGTGCTCAAAGTCGAGAGCACTGCCGGTCTGACGTTTGTGACCCTCGATAAAATGACCAGCATGGTCTATAACATCTACGCCCAACGCGCGTTGGAAATCCTATCGCAGTGGGATCCCACGCACCTAGACGCAGAGGTCAACACCATCGATCGTTTTTTGGAGTCACGTCAGAACCTTAGAGTGGTGACAACGCTGCCATTTTTTGTCGGCCATCGTGAAGAAGTGACTTCTACGCTGTGGGGCTTTGAAAATACGCGTTATGCCACATTGATTGCTGCCAGTGAGGCGGCTTTACGCGAGAAAGTGGAGGCCTATCTGGCTACTCACCAAGTGGCCTGAGTGCGCCAGAAATCAATTATCACAGCTTGTCCAGCAGCGTTGCCAGCCACAGAGACAATGTGCCTTGCCAAGTTTGGCGATAGAGACCACAGACTTCGAGTAGCCGGATGCGATCTTTGAATTTGGCACTACGAAAATGGCCAAAGATGTCCAGAATATCGCGATTGTCTTTGGTTAGTAACTCTCGCACATTGCACAAGGCCTGATAGTTCTGGGTATTCCACTCCTTGAATCTGCCCGTCATCACCCAGTGTAATCGTGCTAGCCGCGCCAGCATGCTGGCGTTGGCACCGACGATAGATTTGTCATGTTGTCGATAAAGTACCGAGGGCGTGAGGTCAAAGTGAAACACACCGCCCGCCGCATTCACTAGTTGATACAGCCACCAGTCATGTGACACCACCTGTTGTGGCCCCGCGATTTCCAGCAGCTGTTTGGCGGTGTGGTTAAACACCTGCGTGTTGCCGCCGGCGATGTTTTGCACCAGTGCGTTGCGAAAGCTGCTGGGTAAGCGAAACGCCGGAGAGAGCCCTTGATGCTTGAGTCTGGCATCGACAATCTGGGTGCGGCTACCATAAGCACGCGGCAGGGCTGAGCCTGGGTGCTGTGCAAAGTATTCCACGGCCCGTTGCAGTTTGTCTGGCATCCACACATCGTCCTGATCCGAAAACGCGTATAAGTCTGCCAGTATGGATTCATCGCAGGCCATGGACAAAAAATTCAGACTGTAGCCGCGACAGGGGCCGTGACGCAATTCCAGTCGATGTGCCCCCCATTTTTTCTGATAGTCGCGAATGATCGCTAGGGTGCCATCCTGTGAGCCATCATCACTGATGGTGAGTCGCCATATGGGGTAGGTTTGTCTGCCAATGGAGTCGAGCTGCTCGCGCAAATAAGACTCTCCGTTGTAAGTGGCCATCAGAATGCGAATATGGGGCAATGCTTTTGACATGACAGGTTAATTGTAAATATTTGTTTGCCATTTTAACCGTAAAAGCTTTCATGTATTAATAAATGTTAATTTATTTTGGTGTGGGCTAGCCGTTGTGAGCGTGATGGCGCGGCCTGCAGCGGCAGGCCTGACATGTTAAAATGTCGCCCCATGACTGCCGTTTCTCCTGCACAACTGATCTCCCAACTCGAAAAGCAACTGGCCCAGTGTATGCTGGCCGACCGTTTTCCACTCAAACGCCGGCTACAACAGCTGCGTGACGCGCTCAAACAAAACAAAGCGATTGATCAGGCACTGGTAGAGATCGCCCGTAAGGTGCAGGCCTCGCAGCATCGATTGCAGGCGAGACAGGCGGCGTTGCCTATCCCTGAATATCCGCAGGAGCTGCCAGTCAGTGGCAAAAAGGATGAGATTGCCGCGGCGATTCAAAAGCATCAAGTAGTCATCGTGTGCGGTGAAACCGGCTCCGGCAAGACCACACAGCTGCCCAAGATTTGTCTCGAACTGGGCCGCGGTGTTTCTGGCTTGATCGGCCATACCCAGCCACGGCGTATCGCAGCCCGTTCGGTGGCTTCGCGTATCGCACAGGAGCTTAAAAGCCCGCTGGGTGAGGCCGTTGGCTATAAGGTGCGTTTCAATGACAAATTGTCTGAGGGCAGCTATGTCAAATTGATGACGGACGGTATCCTGCTGGCCGAAACGCAGAGTGACAAGTTTCTCAATGGCTACGACACGCTCATCATCGATGAGGCGCATGAGCGCAGCCTGAATATTGATTTTCTGCTGGGTTATCTGAGGCAGCTACTGCCCAAACGGCCCGATTTGAAAGTGATCGTGACCTCAGCCACGATTGATGCTGATCGCTTTTCGCGTCACTTTGAGGGCGCCCCTGTGATTGAAGTCTCTGGCCGTACTTATCCGGTAGAGATTCGTTACCGTCCGCTGGGTAATAAAACCACCATGGTCGCGGTTGAAGTGCCGATAGACGATGGGCTGGATGATATAGACCGCTTTGCCCAAGATTTAATGGGCATCAAGCGTAAGCCACCACGCACTGAAACGCGTTGGCTGGAAGAGGATGACGAAGAAGAGGTGATGGAAGATGCCATCCTGGATACGGCAGATGATCTGCTGCGTCTGGGCGATGGCGATATTCTGGTGTTTTTGCCGGGCGAGCGTGAGATCCGGGATACTGCCGAGCATTTGCGCAAGTATCAAGGACGTTCGCCCAAGCTCAAGGCTATAGAGATTCTGCCGCTGTTTGCCCGCCTCAGTATCGAAGACCAGCAAAAGATTTTCCGTCCCACCGGGCAACGGCGCATTGTGCTCGCGACCAACGTTGCAGAAACCTCGCTGACAGTGCCCGGCATCAAGTATGTGATCGATGCCGGATTGGCCCGCGTCAACCGTTACAGCCCGCGCGCCAAGGTTGAGCAGTTACAGATCGAAAAAATCAGCCAGGCCGCAGCCAAGCAGCGGGCAGGGCGCTGTGGTCGTGTGTCTAACGGCATCTGTGTGCGCCTCTACTCCGAGGAGGATTTTAACCAGCGTCCGGCCTTTACCGATCCCGAGATTCTGCGCAGTTCGCTGGCCAGTGTCATTTTGCGTATGGCAGATTTGCGCCTGGGGGATGTCGCTGAGTTTCCGTTTATCGAGGCGCCATCTTCACGCCTGATCAGCGACGGCTATCAGCTGCTGCAAGAGCTGGGCGCGGTGACCGAGCGCCGTGAGATTACCGAGCTGGGTCGGCAGATGGCCCGCTTGCCCTTAGACCCACGCGTGGCGCGCATGATCCTGGCCGCTAAAAAAGAGGGCAGCCTGCGCGAAATTCTTATTATCGCCAGTGTGCTGAGTATCCAAGACCCGCGTGAGCGGCCCATGGATAAACGCGAAGCAGCAGATAACGCGCATGCCCGTTTCAAGGTCGATGATTCCGACTTTATGAGCTTCCTCAAAGTGTGGGAGTGGTACGAACAGGCACTCAAAACCAAAAAGTCAAACCGCGATCTGCTTAACCAGTGCCATCAGAGCTTTTTATCCTTTTTGCGTCTTAAAGAGTGGCGCGAGCTGCATCAGCAGTTGCTTGAAATGGTGGAGGAGATGGATTTCAAGCGCAACGATCAAGAAGCGAGCTACGCACAAATACACCGCGCGCTGTTATCTGGCCTGTTGGGTAATATCGGCTTTAAAGATGGCGACAGCGAGACCTACGCCGGCGCACGGGGCATTCGCTTTACCATTGCACCGGGTTCAGCGCTGAAAAAGAGCCGCCCCAAATGGGTGATGGCGGCTGAGCTGGTCGATACCACCAAACTGTATGCGCGTGTGGTGGCCAAGATAGAACCAGACTGGATAGAACCGATTGCCAACGAGAGTGGTAGTCGTGACCTGACCGAGAGCCATTACTCCGACCCGCGCTGGGATAGAAAGACTGCGCAAGTAGTGGCCTGGGAGCGTGTCAGCCTTTATGGGCTTACCATCGTGCCCAAACGCCGCGTGCATTACGGCCCGATTAACCCACAAGAGGCGCGTGAGATCTTTATCCGCGAGGCCCTGGCCAACATGGAGTTTGACACCCGCGCCCCCTTCTTTGAGGCCAACCGCCGGCTGATCGCCGAGGTCGAGGCGCTGGAACACAAAGCCAGGCGTCAGGACGTGCTGGTGGATGAGCACCAGTTGTTTGTGTTTTATGACCGCGTGGTGCCGCAGATTGCAGATCCGTACCGCGTTTACAATGGCGCCGCCTTTGAAAAATGGCGTCAGGATGCCGAAAAAACCAATCCGCAGGTGCTTTATCTCACCCGTGAGTCCCTCATGCGTCATGGTGCTAGTGCCATTACCGAAGTGCAGTTTCCCGAGCAGATGGTGATAGACGGCGAGAGCGTGCCTCTCAAATACCGCTTTGAGCCCGGCCATGTGCTGGATGGCGTAACAGCCACCATCCCGCTGGCATTGCTCAACCAGCTCGATGCCACCGTGACCGAATGGCTGGTGCCTGGCATGGTGCGCGATAAAATCACGGCGCTGATCAAGGCTTTGCCCAAGACGCTGCGCCGCGTCTGCGTGCCAGTGCCTGACTTTGTGACAGGTTTTCTTGAGGCCAAGCAGCCGCAGCAAGCACTGCTGCCAGCCTTGGCGGAGTTTATCCAGCATAAAACTGGGCTTAAGCTAAAACCAGAAGAGTTTGATCTAGCTGGACTGGACCCGCATCATCTGATGAACTTTAGTGTGGTTGATGCCAAAGGGCGTGAGCTGGGCATGGGGCGTGACTGGGCTTTGCTCAAAAAACAGCTGGGCTCGGCGGCACAACTGACTTTCCGCGCCGGCTCGCCTGGTATCGAAAAATCTGGCCTCAAACAGTGGGATTTTGGTGACCTGCCCGAAACGCTGACTTTTAGCAAAGATGGCCGCCAGCTCACCGGTTACCCCGGGCTGGAAGACAATGGTGACAGCGTCGCCATCAAACTGTTTGATACGTCCGAAGCAGCCGCCAACGCGCATCGCAAAGGCGTATGCCGCCTGATGCGTTTTGAGTTGAAAGAGCAGATGAAACAGCTCGAAAAAGGCTTGCCCGGCTTTAACCAGTATGCCTTGTTGTTGCGTGCAGTGATGAACCCAGATCAGTTGCGTGAGGATATGCTGCAATGTATTGCCGATCGTGCTTTTATCGCTGAGGATGCATTGCCACGCACCAATGCCGAGTTTATGCAGCTGAAAACGCGCGCCCGCACCCGTTTGCCCGCCGTGACCGACGCCTTAACCAAGCAGGCGCAACTGATTGCCAATGAATACCAGGTGCTGACCGCCCAGTTGCAAAAAATGACGCCAGTCACGCAAAAGATCAAGCGTGAGTGCGAGCAGCAGCTACAGGCGTTGCTGATGCAGGGCTTTTTTAGCCACACGCCTTGGGAGCAGTTGCCGCACCTGCCGCGCTACCTCAAGGCGATCAAACTGCGTATCGACAAGTATCCCACCAGCATTGAGCGCGACAGCCGTCACGCCCAGAGCTTGGCCCAAATTGAGCAGCGCTGGCAGCAAAAGGTCGAGCAGTTGCGTAAGGCACACATGCCTGTAACAACCCCGTTACAAGACTTTGCGTGGCAGTTGCAGGAGTTGCGTGTATCATTATTCGCACAGGAATTAAGAACACCGTATCCTGTCTCAATCAAACGTCTTGAAAAACTCTGGCAAGAAATGCAATAGTGATGCCTGCACTCGCGCAATTGTGATTAATTCTGGTCATGCAGCCTTCTCCATTTGAACCCTTCAGTACGCCCAACTGGCTAAAGCCGAAACAGCGCGACCGCGTGCTGCATATTCCGGCACGCCTGATGTGGGCGATTCTGCTGTCGCTGGTTTTTCACGCCTTTATTTTCTGGGGCTTTTTGCTCGATCTGCTCAC
>CAYTIV010000059.1:0-2363 GCA_964437895.1 uncultured Methylotenera sp. | reverse complement strand
GCCGCCGCTGCCGAGCGTGGCCCTTCAGAGGATGAGCGCCGCAACAAAAACATCATGAACAACCTCAAGGTGGGTACCAACGGCCTGTTCCAGATTCAGCGCATGGACCCGTATACCGCCACCTTCAGCTTCAAAGGCTGGGTCAACGACTATACCTCCGCCAACACGCAGTATTATCAGGTGGATGCCAAAAGCGGTGAGGATATCCGTTTGGCCATGATTCGTCGCATGATTGCCATCATCCGCGAGCACTACAACGGTGATTTCGACTGGATATCGCACCGATTGGGCCGATCCGTCAGCTTGTCAGCCAGAGCCGCCGATAACGAAGCACTGGAGGACTTTTTGATGAAAGAGTTCTTTGGCAACAACTACCGTAATCAGGATCTTTACGGTCGCTAGGCGGTGACCTGACCATGCCGGAGGCAAACGCACAAGCCATGGTTAAGCTCAAACAGCACTGGATACGATGGGGCAGGCAGGTGGCCACGCTGGGGGTACTGCTGGCACTGGTCACTGTGCTGGGCCTGGCCGCCTTTTCGCTACTGGGCATGACGGTGATCACGCTGTTGTACATGTTATGTGTCTTGTGGGCCGCCTATACCCTGCAATTTTCGCAAGCGATGCTCGCCGCTGTCATCGCGGTGATGCTTCTTAACTTTTGCTTCATAGAGCCCCGATTCACCCTACGCATTGCCAGTATGCAATCTTGGATGGTGCTCATGGCTTTTGCCATTCTGGCGTTGACCGTCAGCCGGGCCATGCAGCAATTAAAACAGCAAATGCAACAAGCGCAACAAGCCGCCAGAGAATCTGCATTTTTTCAAACGCTGGCCGAGTTGCTCACAGCGCAGACGCAAGTCGATGCCTTGCTAGACGCTGCCTGCCAACATTTGTTTTTGGTATTCAGATGGTCGGCCAGCGTGACTCAGCTGACTGCGTCCGGCGAGCAGCGCTGGCTGGCTGGTGCGCCTGTAGAAGACGTGCATGCCAGTAGCGTGCAATGGGCCTTGGATTATCAACGAGCCATCGGGGCAGGGACTGCAGATTGGTCGACGCTCCCGGTCACCCTGTTGCCGTTTGCCTTTCCGCAGCGTGAGGTGCTGGTGGTGGCGGGTGCTGCTGCGGCCGACATGCATGTGCTGCGCCTGTTCACGCATCAGTGTGCACAGGCCACTTTGCAACTCAGACAACAAATGGCGCTGGCCCAAGCGGAGCGTTATGCGCGTGAAGCTGACTTTAAGAGAACCCTGCTCACGGCCTTGTCGCACGATATGCGCACCCCGTTGACGGCTTTGCTGGGGGCGGTCAATGTGCTCGCAGACCGTGACATCAGTCTGAGTGCTCGCCAGTCAGAACAGCTTCTGGAAAGCATGCAGGCTGAGGCCCATTTTTTGACGCAAGCCACTGAAAACATCCTCACCCTGGTCAAGCTCGAGGCCGGACACAGCGGACTCAACCTAGACTGGCAGTCACCGCTGGAGATCATGCAGCATGTGGCACAGCGTTACCAGCAACGCACACCCAGTGTTACGTTGCAGTTGGGCTGGCCTGAGCCACTGCCTGAGCTCGTGGTAAAAATGGATGCCATACTGGTAGCACATGCGCTTGCCAACCTGATTGATAATGCCTTGCAGTGGCGAGATGCTAACACCTCGGTGACACTGGAAATGACGCTGGAGCCCCAGCATCTCGTATTGTCGGTGTTCAATCATGGCCCCGGCTTTCCACCAGGGTTTGTCATCACGGCTTTTGCTGCCCGGCAACAGGCCAGAGCTGGAACGCGTGGTTTTGGCCTCGGTTTGTCTATTGTGCAAACGCTGATGCAGCTACATGGTGGTGCGCTGGAAATCACCCGCAGCGACGACCAGCGTACCTGCGTGCGCATGCGCTTCCCCTTATCTCACACGCCATTATCGCTGGCTGCGGAGTCATCATGAGCCCACAGTCGCCGTCACGTCTGCTGGTGGTTGAGGATGATCCCGGCGTCTATCAGTTTCTATTGCCGGCCTTGTCCGCACGTGGGTTCCAGGTACAGCACGCCAGCCATCTGGCACAGGCAACCCAGGCTACCGGCTACGATATGGTGATTCTCGATCTCGGTTTGCCTGATGGCCAGGGCGAGCAGTTTATCCCGCATCTGCGGGCTTATTCTGACGTGCCTATTTTGGTACTTTCTGCACGTCAGGATGAACTGGATAAAGTGCATTGTCTCAATCTGGGGGGCCGATGATTATCTGATGAAACCGTTTGGCTTGCCCGAGCTGCTGGCCAGAATCCAGGTCGCATTGCGTCGCACGGCCATGATGCAAATGCGTGATCATGTGTATCAACGCGGGACCTTGCAGGTCAACCGTGCCAGT
>CAYTIV010000058.1:0-10535 GCA_964437895.1 uncultured Methylotenera sp. | reverse complement strand
CGAAATCGATCTGCAAAGCCAGTTATTATTTAATGGCAGCCAAGCCAGCTTCACCCTGCGTGCGGGGCAGGTACTGGCCGCCATCAGCAGCCAACTTAAAAATGAATACCGTACCATACTGGTGGAAGGCCATAGTGACCGCCATGTGTTCACTGGCCTGGCAGATGCAGAGGCAAAACGCTGGGAGCTCACAGCCGCGCAGGCTGCGCATGTAGCGGCCACCTTAGCGAGCACCGGCATCGCCAGCAAGCAGCTCACAGCCACCGGGCTCGCGGATACCAAACCGGTCTCCAGCAGCGACAACACGCTGGCGCAGGCCTTGAATTCACGCATCACGTTACGCATCTTGAGTGCAGAGACCAGCGCGCAACTGAATAGCGCCATCGCCAACCGGCAAGAAATCTTGCCTGGTTTGCCCACTCCTACGCCCGCCCCAGCCACAGTACCGACCCCGTCAGAAACGACAGCTGCCCAGCCAGCTACGGCCGTGTTGCCTTAAACCAGCTCGGCCTCTAGCGACGCTTCAAACGCTTCTATCGGCATCGGTTTGCCAAACAAAAAGCCCTGATAGCGGCGACAACCATGGTTGAGTAGCAGCTCCATTTGTGCCTGCGTTTCTACACCTTCGGCAATCACACTCAGATACATGCTTTGCGCCATGGCAATGATGGTGCGCACAATGGTACGGTCATGGCTATCAATGACGATGTCGTTGACAAATGAGCGATCGATTTTAAGTTGATACAGCGGCAGTTTTTTCAGGTATTGCAGCGAAGAATAGCCAGTACCAAAATCATCCAGCGAAAACTGAATACCCGATTGACTGAGCTCGGTCATGATACGCACGGCATCATCCACATGTTCCAGTAACAGGCTTTCAGTCAGCTCCAAGCGCAAGGCCCCAGGGTTAATCTGGTGGCGCTGAATGCACCCTTTCACCATCTCTGTAAACTGCGCCTGCCTAAACTGACGTGCACTGATATTGACCGACAGGCTGAGATCGCGTGTGCTTTGCGCACGTTGCCAGCGCGCAATCTGCGCACACGCCTGATCCAGTACCCATTTGCCAATATCCACAATCAGCCCACTGCTCTCAGCCACGGCGATAAATTGTGCTGGTGAGATCAGGCCGCGTTGCGGATGCTGCCAGCGCAACAAGACCTCTGCCCCAAAGGGGCGACCGGTATGATCGACTTGTACCTGATAGTTCAGCACGAATTGCTGCTGGGCGACCGCTTCGCGCAACTCGGCCTCCAGCATGGCTTGCGTAGCGATATCGGTTTGCATGCCTGGCGCGTACACACAGGCCTGATTGCGTCCAGCCTGTTTCGCCTTGTGCATGGCGATATCTGCCGCCTTCACATAATCGGTGTCATCCCCGGGCTGATCACTAAAACTGCACAAGCCCATGCTGGCGGTCACCGTCAGTTTTTGCCCAGCCACTTTAAATGGACGAACAAGGGCTTTTTGCAACTTGCGCTGTATCGCCCAGACCTGCTCCAGCGCCTGCTCTGCCGGGCCGGATAGTTCACGCAACAAAATCAAGAACTCATCACCGCCCATACAGGCGATAAAGTGCGGCTCGGCCACCTTTTGCAAACGTTCAGCCACTTGCAGCAACAGGCTATTGCCTGCCGTATGGCCGTGCGCTTCGTTAATCCATTTAAAGTGATCGACATCGATATAAAGCAAGCCGTGAAAACGCGCACTGGCCGGTTGCTGGCGCAGTTGATGCAGCACCTCATAGGCACGCCTGCGATTGGCCAACCCGGTCACGGGCTCTAATGTCGTCAGACTCTGGATGGAAGCCTGCGAACGCTGCCGATCGACCACAATACTGATCAGCCTGGCGGCCTGCTCTATCATGGACTGCTCGCCATCGCTGGGCGTCTGGGGATGCCCATAATAGATGGCCAGTGCGCCCAATACCTCGCCTTCCGCATTTAGAATCGGCTCTGACCAGCCCGCTTGTACACCAGACGCCAGTGCCGCCTCGCGGTGGTGTTCCCAATAAGGATGCGTCATCACGTTATCGACGATGACACGTTGTTTTAAGGCAATCGAGGTGGCGAGCGAGCCATTGCCTGTGTGCAGTTGCAACGCGTTAAGGGTTTTACTGAGCGCCGGCGGCAAATGGGGCGCAATCACCGTGTGCTGGCTATGGCCTGTCGGCTGCGTGAGCAAAATAGCCGCGGTCACATCCGCGTGCATGGCTTCAATGTCACAAACGATTTTTTCCAGAATACGGCTGGCATCCTGCTCTTTGAGTACCAGCTCCAAAATGGAAAACTTGAATCGGTCATAAGCGATGGTACGCAGCTTTTCTTGTTGAAAGGCCAGTGCCGCTTCATGCTCCCGGGTCACTTCCCGCACCAGCAACAGCGGCCCACCCGCCGCAACCGGCAAGGGATGCAAACAACACTCGATCCAGCGCTGCTGGCGGTCGTCACAAGCGATTTGTAGGGTGCGTGGCCCCGCGAGCTGCGCCGCAGGCGTTAACAAGACCTCAATGTAAGGGCGCGCACCTGGCGGTAGACACGCCCACAGCGCATCAGCCGACACCGGCGTGGCATGCGCAGTCTGCGCACTGGAAAAAAGATTGAGATAGCGGTCGGCCTGAACCTGAATGGCCAGGTAAAACGCCGATGGATCGACCAGAGCACACCACTCGGTCAAGGCCTTGGCGGCCTGAGGATCTGCCAGCATGGCTGCATCTGGCAGGGGATTTAATCTAGACATCGCTTACTTTCACAACTGCAGTGTACACCCAACGCCGGCCTGCTGAACGCCTGCCGATTACAAGATGACACACCCCCGAATAACACTGGCTGAGGGTCTATCATGGTTGACGCCCTCATTTATAGTGACAGTAATGTGGCTTAAAACGCCTTGCGCTGTCAAGCACAGATACATATCAGCGCGGTTGGCGGCGATGCCAGCACCTCGCAATGACATGATCCAGACTGCATTTACCGGCGCCGCGTGTCAGCAGCGGCAACAACAGGCATAGATAGAGCACTGGCAGTTTGTAATTGCCCCAGCCATCCCCTTCGCTATCCTCAAAGCGATAGCCCATCAGCAAATCCGCCCAAGTATTCCAATGCGCGGGCCAATGCACACTGGCAATCGCCACCAGTGTCACCACCATCAGGCTCACACTAAAAAAGCGCGTCAACAGGCCCAGCATAAGCGCCATGGCGCCCAATAACTCCATGCCCATCGCCATGTTCCAGTTCACGGTCGCCGAAAGCAGGCTAAACGGAAACGGAAAAGTCAGCTGATCAAACCAGTTTTCACCCTGCCACTTGGTCCAGCCTGCTTCGCCAAACTCCCAAGCCAACAGGACCCTAAGCACCAATGGCGTCACCCAGGTATCCACCGTTTTTAAAGTTGAAGTCAAATGGAACCACATGTATCGCCTGCGCTTTCTCAAAAATTAAGGTAGGCATTAGTCGGACGACATCCGCCAGACTTACATAACACGTGACCGTTTTCTGATGAAACACGCAGCACACAGGCTTTAAGTGCCGTGTTCACCCGCCACCGCCCTTAAGAAACCCGGTAGAGAAGCCGTTAACCCTTAAACAACAATACAAAGAAAACAACAACAATATGAACCATAAAGTGCGCGCAATCGGCGTCGTCTCAGCCGCCGTGGGTATCAATTTGATTATTGGCGTACTTTACGCCTGGAGCATCTTCAAAGACGCCATTCTGGCACCGGACAACCCGGGGTTTGCCTGGGACCCGAGTACGGTGAATGACCCCTACGCCCTGTGTTGCCTTATTTTTGCCATCTCCATGGTGCCTGCTGGCATCTTGCAAGATACGGCCGGCCCCAGAGTCACGGCACTGCTGGGAGCTGTGCTCGGTGGCATCGGTTTTCTGCTGATCGCCAACTCAACGCAATACTGGCTATGGATGCTGGGTTTCGGCGTATTTGTGGGCGCGGGTATCGGGTTTGCCTATGCATCCACCACCCCAGCGGCGCTTAAATGGTTTTGTCATACCAAAAGTGCCATGATTACCGGCATTGTGGTCTCCGGTTTTGCGTTGGCATCCACCTACATCGCACCGCTGGCGACCTATTTGGTCCACTCTCGCGGCCTGCATCAAGCCATGCTATTTTTCTCTTTGCAGTTTTTTGGCCTGATCACCCTGTTCACTTACTTCCTTAAATCACCGCCGGCGCATCATATCCCGATTGGGCAAGCTGAGCGACGCCAGCCTGAACATGGCAAGGCCCGCCAGGCGCTAGATGCACTGGAGCATGAGGTCAAACCTGTGTGGCAAGTGTTACGCAATCACCAGTTTTGGCTATTGTGGACGTTGTTGTTTATTGGCGCCGGTGCCGGCTTGATGATCATAGGCAACATCAAGCCACTGGCTAAACTCAGCATGGGTGACTTGGCTTACTTGGCGATTATCATTCTGGCAGTAGGCGATGCCTTTGGCCGCATACTGGCAGGCGTACTCTCGACCCGATTTGGTCGCAGAAAGGTCTTGAGCAGTGTGTTTTTCATGCAAATGCTGCTTATGTTCAACACCTATATGGCCTCGCAATCAGGCAGTGCGGCCATGATCGTATTTTTTGCCACGCTGATTGGCATTAATTACGGCGCCAACCTGGTACTGTTCCCCAACCTGGTCAAAGACTTCTGGGGCATCAGACATTTTGGGCTGATTTACGGCATGTTGTTTAGCGCCTGGGGCTTGGGAGGCTTTGTCATGGTCAAGCTTTCCGAGCATTTGCAGCATCTGCATGGCAATAATCAAACCGCGTTTTATATTGCCGGCACACTTATGCTGTTTGGTACCGGCCTGTCATTTCTGATTGATGACAGCAAAGACAAAGCTAGACTGGCGCACAGACTGGCTGCCGCAGAAAGCCAACAGCCGACCACGCCAGAGTCACGCGCCACGCAGGCGGCTTGAACGCCTGCGGGCCTGCACCTTAGACCATCTGGCCAGCATTAACAGGACGAACACGCCCGCGTAGATCGCGGGCGCTGTCACGTCCTTTTTCACCAGCCACCAATAATGCAGCAAAGCCAGTACGGCGATGAGATACACCAGTGTGTGCAGTGATTTCCAGCGCTGCTTCAGACGGCGCATGGCGGCCTGATTTGAGGTTGCGGCTAATGGCACGGTGAGCAGAAAAGCGGCCGCCCCAACCAGCACATAAGGATGCTTGAGAATATCTTTGGCGATATCCGCCCAGTCAAACTGATAGTCTAGCCAGAGATAACTGAGGACATGCAGACAAGCATAGGCAAACATCCACAAGCCTAGCAGCCGTCTGACGGCAACCAGCCCAGCCAGCGGCCGGAAACGACTGATGGGCGTGATTGCCAGCGAACATAACAAAAACACCAGCGCCCACGTGCCGGTAGAGCGCTCCACGAACTCCACAGGATTCGCGCCCAAGTCGTCATGAACACCCAGCCAGACCAAACGTATCAATGGGAGCATTGATACCAACCATATCAATGGCTTAATGATGAATTTTAAAGTTTTAGGTGACATTTTAAAGCCGTCCACCCCTAAAAGTTTTTCTGCAGATCCATGCCTGCATACAAGGATGCCACTTCATCATAGCCATTGAAGAGCCGCGTTTTAACCCGACCCGCAAACAGCCCCGCCCCTATGCGTTTTTCTGAAGACTGCGTCCAGCGCGGATGGTCGACGGCCGGATTCACATTAGCATAAAAACCATATTCACGCGGGCTGGCTTTCATCCATGAGGTTTTAGGCATGTGCTCAACAAAGCGGATGGTACTGATGGCCTTGGCGCCTTTGAACCCATATTTCCAAGGCACCACCAAGCGCACGGGCGCACCGTTCTGATTGGGCAACACTTGCCCATACACACCCACCGCCAGAATGGTCAGGGGTTGCATGGCTTCATCCATGCGCAAGCCCTCATTGTAGGGCCAGTCCAACACAGGAATGCGCGCCCCGGGCATGTGCCGGGCATCGTTATAAGAGATGAATTCGACATATTTGGCATTGCCGGTGGGCTGCGCCCAGTCAATCAAGGCTTTCAATGGCAGGCCTACCCAGGGAATCACCATGGACCAGCCTTCGACACAACGCATCCGGTAAATGCGCTCTTCAAGTGGCGCTAGCTTGAGCAGCTGCTCTATGCTCAGGGTTTTGGGCTGTTTGACAGCCCCTTCGATTTTAATGGTCCAGGGCGTGGGCTTAAACAGCACCGCCTCATGGGCGGGATCCTCTTTACCGGTGCCAAACTCGTAATAGTTGTTATAACTGGTGACATCTTCAAAGCTGGTCAGCTTTTCATCTTTACCATATGCGGTTTTCTGCGCTTCCAGTGCTGGAGTCGCTTGCACCTGACCAGGCAAAATCAGCCCAGCGGCAGTGGCCCCGGCGGCCTTAAGGAGCAAACGACGTTGTTCAAACAGTGACTGGGGCGTGATTTCTGACGCAAGGATATTGCTAGGGTTACGGCGATTGTTATCGAGATTCATGGTGTTTCCTGTCCGAGTGCTGATAGCGCTTTGTCGCGTATGACAGAAAAACCTTACACGGGATTCCGAAGAAAAGGAAAAACTTTTGAAAATGGTAACGCCTGCTAACCAGTCTCGGTCATGCAGGCACTGCCCCAGTGAGGCTAAACTAAAAGTGTAGCTAAAACAAAAGTGAGGCTAAAGTAAAGTTGAAACTAAAGTAAAAGGTTGGCTAAAGTGATGGTGTCGCCGTGCCTGCTTTAAGCTGTTTAAGCAGCCCGTTAAGCTCATCATCCTTAAGCGCAGCAGCGAGCGACTCGGCTTGCTGCATCAAGCGCTCACAGCCTGCCTGATCGCCTTGTGCGCGCTTGGCCTCCGCCCAGAAAATCGCAGTTTTGGCCTCGTAGAACGTCCCCCCATTGTCGTGGGCATACTCCATCAGGCGCTGGTAGGTTTTGTCTGCGCCTACAAAGTCCTGCTTAGCTGCAAAAAGCTTGCCCAAGTTGAGGCTCGCCTCTGCATACTGATCTGGCGTGCCTGACTTGCGTAACATCATGACCGCTTTCAGCTGGTACTCAATAGCTTTGTCTGTCTGTTGTAACTGTTGCAAAGCCATGGCTTCGTGCACATAACTATCTGCGCGCTCATCATCATTCATGGCCAGTTTCTCACCAGTTTGAAACGCGTTCAGGGCTTGGTCATATCGCTTAATCTCATAATAAGCCTCACCCATCAAGTTGTGAGCCACGCGCGCATAACGGCGCATGTTTTGCTGCTGGCTAAAGGTAAGGGCCTGCTGATAGCTTTCCAGAGCGGCATCATGCAATTTAGCCTCCAGCTGTACATTGCCAAGTAACATATGGGCTGAGATGAGATCCAACCCGGTGGGCTTCAGCTGAATGGCTTGTTTAAAGCTTTGTTGCGCAGCAGAATTCTGGTTCAAGCCGGATTGCGCTCGCCCCTTACACAGCCAAAACTCCGGCCGCGATGCGTGCCGTTCGGCCATCTGCAACGCCTGCGCATACTGGCCCTGATGTACCGCCTGGTCACAGGCATCCAGATCAGCGTCCTTTGCAAAAGACGCATTCATCATCAACAAATTAAACATTAAAGCGAAGGTTATTTTTGAGTTCATGATCCAAACAGGTCCGATTGTAATGGCGATAAAAGTGTAGGCGCATCCACGCTCAACACAGGGTCTGCGGCAGGGTCTGCGGCAGGCACTGCGGATGCGAGCAAGGCCAACAAACCGGCCTCATCCAGTATGCTGATATTGAGCTGTAACGCTTTTTCGAGCTTGCTGCCCGCCTCTTCACCGGCCACCACAAAATGCGTTTTAGCTGAAACGCTGCCACTCACCTTGCCGCCGGCGGCCTCAATCATGGCTTGCGCCTGATCGCGCTTGAGCGTGGGCAAGGTGCCTGTGAGTACAAACGTTTGACCGCTCAGGGCGGATGAAGTTGTCGCAGGCGTGTGCTCGGCCCAGTGAACACCCAGCATCCGCATAGCCGCAATCACCTCACGGTTATGCGGCTCTTGAAAAAACTGAAAAGTGGCTTCTGCCACTACCGGCCCCACATCTTTAACCTGCATTAAGGCAGCCACGTCAGCTGCCATCACTGCTTCCAACGTGCCAAAGTGCAGAGCGAGATCCTTGGCCGTCGCCTCACCCACATTGCGTATGCCCAGCGCATAGATAAAGCGGGGCAAGCTGGCTTGTTTGCTTTGTTCAATGGCATCCAGCACGTTTTGCGCAGACTTTTCTGCCATACGCTCCAGTCCAGCCAGTTGTGACAGACTCAGCCGATAAATATCATCGAGATGATGGACCAGATCGCGTGCCACCAGCTGGTCTACCAGCTTTTCGCCTAGGCCTTCGATATCCATGGCGCGGCGCGAGGCGAAATGCGTGATGGCCTGCTTGCGTTGCGCAGGGCAGATTAGCCCACCTGTGCATCTGGCCACAGCTTCATCCTGCGGACGCACCACGTGCGAGCCACATTCCGGACACACCACAGGCATCATAAAGCGACGGGCTTCAGCCGGACGTAACTCAGGCAGGCTAGAAACCACTTCCGGGATCACGTCCCCTGCCCGTCTGACGATAACCGTATCACCGATCAAAATATCCTTGCGGCGCATCTCGTCTTCATTGTGCAGCGTCGCATTGGTGACGGTCACGCCACCCACGAATACAGGCTTGAGACGCGCCACCGGCGTGATTGCACCGGTGCGCCCCACCTGCACGGTAATATCTTCAACCACAGTGGTGGCCTCTTCGGCCGGATATTTGTGCGCGATGGCCCAGCGCGGTGCACGAGAGACAAATCCCAGCATGTCCTGCAAGGCAAATGCGTTCACCTTGTAAACGACACCATCAATGTCAAATGGTAAACTGCTACGCTTTTGGCCGATCTCGGCATAGTAGTCACGTAAGCCCTGCGCACCGGTTTTGACTGCGCGTAGCGAAGACACCGGAAAATGCAGATCGGCCAGGTATTGCATCGCCTCAGCATGCGACTGTAAAGCAGGCGCACCTTCAGAGGCCCCTAGGCCATAGGCAAAGAAATGCAAGGGTCTTTTGGCTGTGATGGTAGGGTCCAGCTGGCGCAGACTGCCTGCAGCCGCATTACGCGGATTGGCAAACAGCTTGGCGCCTGCCTCCGCTTGCTGCTGGTTCAAACGCTCGAAGTCTTTTTTTAGCATCAGCACTTCGCCACGGACCTCTAGCAAGGCAGGCGGCTGCGCTAACGGTAGTCGTGACGGAATCGCACGGATGGTTTTCAGGTTATGCGTGACATTTTCGCCGGTGTAGCCATCCCCACGGGTCGCGCCCTGTACAAACACACCATGCGCATAAGTGAGGGTAATGGCCAGCCCATCAAACTTGGGTTCAACGGCATACTCCACTTGTGCTGCCTCAGTGCCTTCACGCACGCGACGGTCAAACGCTTCTAGTTCGTCATCTGCAAAGGCGTTATTGAGCGAGAGCATGGCCTGACGATGCTGCACGCTGTCAAAGGCGGAGAGCGCCTGACCTCCCACCCGTTGGCTGGGAGAGTCTGGTGTAATCAGTTCGGGATAGTGTTGCTCGAGCGCCAGTAACTGGCGGTATAGGCCATCATACTCATGATCACTGACCAGCGGTGCATCCAGCACGTAGTAGTGATAATCGTACTTGGCAATCGCCTGCCTGAGCTGTGCGAGTTCCAGCGCCGCTGCTTGGGCAGACATCATCAGGAGAACAGACGTCTGGCGTGACTGCTGCCAGGGGCGATTCCCTGCTCGGCCATGGCATTCGAGATGTTCTTCAATTGCTGACGGATTTTATTCAATTGAACATCACCAATGGCCTTGCGGTTTACATCAATCAAGCTGGCATTCAGACTGGAAGCCATGTTTTCTGCGATGGAGACCATATGGTCAAACACCTGCAAACTATTAGGCGTGGTGGGAATATCCAACTGGAATGTGACGCCGGTCATAACGGCAGACTTAAGCATGTCTGCGGAAAAAGGCTTGCCTTCATAGTTACGCACTGAAAACTCTAACTGCCCCTCGGCGTTAAACAGTTCAAAACGCCCCTCTTCACTGATATGCATGCCACAGGCTTCTGCCAAGCCGCGTAGCTTGGTCGCATGGAACATGCCCTGATTAGCCAGCACATGAAACTCTACCGCTTTGTCCACTTCGATACAGAAAGCATCAATTGACTGTGCCTGATGTGAAGGCTCGTAGCCACCTTGCCACTGCACAGTTAAGCCCAAGGCACGCGCCAAGGTTTCCATCGACTGTTGAAAGCGTTTGAGTGTCTCGGCATCCACAGGACCGCCTCGGTCGGCCAACTGCAGGCTACAGACCACTTGGCTGGCTGGAATATGTGATTGCAAGCCTAGACCATCCAAGGCCAATACGTCCTGCCACTCACCCGTGGTGGAGCTTTGCGCCCACAGTGTCGCATGTTGCGGAAAGGTTCGTACCTCAGCCTGCATGTCTTCAAGCTCAACCAGCATCACGCCCAACGGCGCATCAATCAAGCCTACCCAATCCATCGCGGGATGCACC
>CAYTIV010000057.1:0-10677 GCA_964437895.1 uncultured Methylotenera sp. | reverse complement strand
GATCAAGCACACATACTGCAACATCCCAAGGTGGTGTTTACCTTAACAGACTATGGTGACCTCGCTAAAAACACCCAACGAGTGACACAATCTTTGGACGCGTTGGGCGTAGCCTACCGCTTACATGCACCTGAAAACTGGACAGACAGCGGTGTCATTCATGATTTCAAACGGAGTGTTGAGGAACAAAAAACACTCTTTTCAGAATGTTGCGGAAAGAACTTGTACACAGTGACTGCTGGCAAACTTTATCGTTGTCCATTTGCCGCCAATGCAGATCGCTTACAAGCGATTCCAGTCGATGCAGCCAATGCGGTCACCCTCAGTGAGGGCTCGGCTGCCATCAGAGCCTATACGCGGGATATTGATTACATCCCTGCTTGCAACTATTGCAAAGGCAGGTCGTTTGGTGCGCCAGAAATTACGCCAGCCATACAGACAAAATCGGCACTCAAATACAAGAAGTTTACAATTATCGAGGCTTGACGGCGTAACGCCTGATGCCTAGCCGGTAAGCATAAAACAGACCCAGGGTCATCCATCTGAGCTTAATCAACAGCGGCAGTACGCGATTGCCATGGGCCAACTCTGGGCTGTAATGAATAAATGCCCGCCTAAAAGACGCTTGACCAAAAACCTGCACAATCTGTTGCCTCACTAACAGGAGTGTGGCCAGCGATTTTATGCGCATGCTTGCGCGCACCAGCGTAATCACTGCATAAGCCGCGATGCAATGATCCACCTCACGCTGAATATTGCCGGGCTTAAGTCTTGCGTACAGTCGCTCTAGCGGTTCCAACGCACGATCAAAAGAAAAGCTTTCAATCACAGAACAATGCCCCCCCATTGAGGCTGAGTGTTTAAAAGCGCTCAAATCAGGACGGTAATGCACATAAAGCAAGCAATGTTGATAGTGTATATGCTCTGCATGGTACAAAAACTCAAAATTGAACCTGATATCCTCGAAGACCTTCATGCTTGGGTCAAAACGAATGTTGTGTTCAATCACGATTCTCGTGCTAAAAAACTTGCTCCAGCATGAAGTAAACAGATGATATTTGTTGGGGCGCGTGAGGTATTTTTCCAGATAGGTTGCGAGACGATTTGTTGCCACCGGCTGATCAGCGACAAAATCATCTAGGTGTGTCACCGCCTGAGACTGAGAGCCCTCTCTGAGTGCATGGTCAAAAAAGATAAAGTCTTGGGCTGAAGTGTCTGACAGACGCAGCTGCGTTGCAGCGAACTCGTCATCTGCGTCACAAAAAGTAATAAAGTCAGTGGAACGACACAGCGATATTCCAATATTTCTCGCCACCGACACGCCGCTGTTGCAATCGTTGCGATGATAGGTATCGACGACACCCTGTTCAATGAAGTCGCGCACGACAAGCGGGGTGTCATCACTAGAGCCATCATCAATCAGCACACAGTGATAAATAACCCCTACTGCTGCTTTTTTTAAAGCGGCAACCGAAGCCAACGTTCTTGGCAACGTGTGCGCTGCGTTATAAGCCGGGATAATGATTCCGACTAAAACGGGCTGACTAGGGGTATTGACCATCGGGTGTATTGACCATCGGGACTACTGCAAGTATCGAACATTAGCCTTGCTTAGCCCAGCACCACCAGACCAGAGGTCCAGCTCTCGGCGGCCTGATCAAAATGCGGCTTACGATTAAACGTCAGGTGGTATCCATACGCTTCAAACAGGTAATTGACGCCTGTTTTTTCGCTATCCAGCGCTGCCAACCACAGCACCGGCGGATAACCGTCGGTACGCAGTAGCAAGTCGGGAGCAGCAATCATGGCGGCGGCGGTGTCAAACCCACCGGCCAACAAGAAATGCTCAGGCAATTGCGCCACCTTTTCTAGCGCGGCTGGCACCGAGTACTCCATCAAAGCCGGAAAATAAACACCGACGACGACCTCTTGTGCCTGCTTGTCTAACAAACGCTCATGGCGCGAGCCGAGTGCAATCGACAGTTTTCCGGTCAGGCTGTCTTTATGATGGTTGGTAAAGGTTTTGTCAGGATAGACCTGCTCAAAAGCGGCTTTGACGGCAGGCAAATAACGGGACTCCAGCTGTGTGCCAATATCTGACAAGCCTTGTACCGGCAACATGAACGGTACAGCTACACCATGGCAAATATCTGCCGTGGCAGGATCCACTTTCACTTTGGCCATGACGGCTGCGACTCTGGCCTCGAATGCCTCCAGGCTGATGCCTGAATCGATGTGCAGATGCGTCGTCAGGCGTTGATACATGGCTGCCATATCCATGGCAGGCGGCTGCAGGCGGAAATAGCGACGGCTTTCGGCGAAGGCAGGTTTGTGTAACTGCGTCCCTGGAATGCAGCGACCGTAAGCGTCAAACAAGCCGGTCTGTGACTTTGGTTTTTCCAGCGTGTCCTGCATGTTACTCCATCCCCTCGGTCAGTGTATTGTTGTCAGAAAACCCTTGGCCCCATGGCACTGGCAAATGGGTAAAGCCGGTGGTTTTCTTGCTGTGAAACTTGATGAACTGTTGGTCTTCACCGATCAGGCAATCCGGTCTGTATGGCCCCAGCCAAGGGTTACGCATGCCACGCGCCAGCACTTCTTTGAGCGGCGTTTCGCGCAGATTACCCAGTGACATATCAATATAGGGGCATGGTGTCACTTCACCGGTGGAAGTCACCGTGATAATGCCTTTCACTGTGATGCAGCCCTTGAATGAGCCATACGTCGGGGTCATGTGTGTAAACACGTTATATTCTTTTTCCAGGTCGCGCAGGATATCTGCATCTTCCTTGTCGATGACAAACTCCGGATGATCCGAACAAGAGCCAGTTGGCTTGGCATAAGAGACATACAGCCCAACGCCACGCTCAGAGGCAAACTTGCACATATCGAGGAATTCTTGGGTTTTGACTCGGCCTTTAACCAGGACAGTAGACAGCAACAAGTTCAAGCCGGCATCCAGCGAGGCAT
Source organism: uncultured Methylotenera sp. (assembly GCA_964437895.1). GTDB lineage: Bacteria > Pseudomonadota > Gammaproteobacteria > Burkholderiales > Methylophilaceae > Methylophilus. The sequence continues at coordinate 7,707 of CAYTIV010000057.1, read as the reverse complement.
CCACCGCACGCAAGACGCGTTTGTGTGAGCCCGGTTTGTTTCTAAAATTATCGTGATCCTCAGCGATCATACTGTCCAGCGAGAGCTGGACTTTTTCCACGCCGATCGATTTCAGGTGTTTGGCGCGAGCATTATCCAAAAACCAGCCATTGGTATCGGTAATGATGTAATGCTTGTCTGGGTCGATCGCCTCAACCACCTCGTCAAAATCTTTCATCACCAGCGGTTCACCACCCGTAATCACAAAACGCGCCAGCCCCAGCTCATCTGCCTGACGCGACAATTCGCGCACAAAGCCCAAGTCAATTTTGGAGCGGGTATCTTCAATCTTGAAGACTTTTTTCTTGTGTCTGTCCATGTAGTATTCGGCAGAGCAATGCGTACACTGAAAATTACACAGATAGCTTTTTTCGAGACGAATGATCGGACTGATTTCACCGCGCTCTTCCATGGCAGAGATATTGGCCAGTTTTTCAGCCACATAGGGCTTGCGCGCTCTCAAGCCCTCACGCTTGGCTTTTTCAGCAGGTGTCAGATTATTTTCCGCGATGGTCTCGGCGTAATGCATATCAAATCCCTAATTGTTATATGGTCTTACAAGCTGGCTAGAAGCCAAAGTACTGCACAATTTGTAATAGTACACTGTCTACGTTGTTCTCGAAGTACTCAAGCCCCTCATGGTATGTTTTTAAATACTGTTTAATGCGCTGTTGAATATCATCAGGGATAGACAACTTCAACACCCCGTTCTCATAGGCGCCAGTACTGCGTAATATATAAGCAGACTCAAGGGGGGTTAACTCCTCAACGGACGTCAGTGGCACATAACTCATAAAAACCGGGATTGCTCCGCAAAGTATGGCATCAGTGACTGTTTGAGACCTGCAGTCCCAGGTATACAAATAGCGCGTATTCTTTAAAAGGATGGCTAACTCTTCTCTGGTTTTTGGCCATGTACGTGAAAGCTCAACAGACCCCGGAATAACGGTATCAAGCCCATATTTATCCCCTTTACCAATATAGGTCATATCCATATTGCGCTCAGAGGCAGGCAATGTATTCTCGGTATTAAATACATCATAATGGATCAGCTTAGGCAAGATGGCATGCGGATTCGGATGGTAGCTATCTGAAAAAGTGAGGATGAAGTCGCCCTGTTTAGCACCCGTTTTGAGTCCTGTCACCGCGCCATCAGCATTGAGCATGTATCTGACGACTCTTTTTGCTTTGAGTGGGTTGCCACTGATCACCTCAGGGTAAATCACGATGCCTTCATCGACAAACTGTTGCAACTCTTCATAGCCAGAAAGTGCATACCATTTCAGGCCTGGGCCGTAATAATGCGGATCATTCGAAATCATCGCATTATCTGGCAACACAAAATAAATGGCTGTCTGATAGCCACGGCGGTTCATTGCATCACAAAGCTCATGCAAGACCACAATACCGGCACTTTTGTCATAAAAGGCAGGGGCGGCAATCACAAACTTTGTGGTTTTTGGCGAATGATCAGCATCGATCAATTGGCTGTTACTCAATCTTGTTGCCTGCTCCAGTTCATCAAGTAGCATGGCCGCATTTTGAGCAGTCAAACCATGCTTTATGCCCTCTAGAATGGCCTGTCTGGCAAGGATGGTCTCTTTCGCCATCACCATGGCATCAATAAAGCCTACCCAGTATTGCTCAATATGCGGGCAAACTGTGACGGCTTTCTCAAAGTGAGGTAATCCGTGTCTGACATCTTTAGTATGCGTTTTAATTAACCCTAACTGATAATGCGCTTCAGCGTGGTCAGGCTGTTGTTGCAACACCTTTTCATACAATTGTGTGGCGCCGGCGAAGTCTTCCCCCTGCTGTTGCAACAAAGCCATATCCATCAGATGTTTGATGCTACGTTCAGCATCGAATGTTGACGGGTCCGTCATAAAAGGTGGTGGTACGAGGGACATATCCGCTCCTGTTGAAAGAGGTTGATTGAGGGCAGCCATAGGGGCTTGCAATACGGGCTCCACGCAGAAAGTCTCTGCGGGTAAATCTAGGCACCAACGCTGCCACATGGTTTGCAGGGCTGAGACCAGCGCCTGTGTGAGTGCTGCTGGTTGTGACAATGCACTGTGTGCCAGCTGTGTACGCAAGCCGGCTCGCAGCGCCGCCAACGAGGTGAGGTTGTGACTCAGCGCCTGGCCAATGCGGATAAAATCCTGCGCATCGCTCGCCACCCAATGGCCCAGCCCCGCATGTTGCATCAGCACCATGGCACCGCGGCTACGCACGCTCTCATGCACCATACACAGCGTAGGTACGCCCATCCACAACGCATGCGCCGTGGTGGTCACGCCACTGGAGGGCATGGTATCCAAACAGATATCCACCTGATGGTGTAGCGACAGATACGTCAGCAGATCCGCCTTGGGGGCAAGCTGTACGCGTGCCGGGGCAACGCCTGCTGCCGCGAGCCAGTCCAACACGGCTTGGGCACTTTCTGCATCCCCTGCCCCGCCCAGCAACAAGCGGCTGTCTGGCATGGCGTTGAGCAGCCCCGCCCACACACTCACGGTATCTGGGGTGATTTTATTGGGGCGATTAAAACAGCCAAACGTGATGTAGCCATTGCGCAGCGCCGGCAGTGCATTCACGTCGGGCTGTTGCGGGTACGGTGCAAAACAACCGAAGACCGGCAACTGCACCAGCTTCTCGCTAAACTGATAATCCAGCGTGCCTGGCGGTGCCATAAGCGTATCGGTGAGGTAGTAATCGATGGCACGCAATCCGGTGCTTTGCTGGTAACCCAGCCAGCTGACCTGTACCGGCGCCGGTTTACGCGCAAACGTCAGGAGCCGGTGACCGGCGGTATGTCCGGAGAGGTCGATCAGAATATCGATGCCATCCGCCATGATCTGTGCAGCTAGGGCTTCATCACTCATGCCTGCCACATCACGCCACAGCGGGAAACAGGCCTGCATCTCACGCGTCACGTCATCACTGAGCGTCTGGTTGGCATAGGCCACCAGACTCAGCTGCGGGCAAGCCGCCAACGCTGGCAACAGTGGTCGCAAAAAGTGCGCCATCGAATGGGCACGAAAATCCGCCGACACCAAGCCCACCTTGAGTGTGCGCGTGGTGACTTTGCTATTCAGGTGCTGCGGCCAGTGAGCGGTCAACGGCTGTTCGTAGCGCTGGGCAAACGCCTGATGGACCTGCAATAGCTGCTCTGCACTGACACCATCGACATGACTCAGGCAAAACAGCAGATTACTGAAGCAATCGACATAATCCGGCTGCAACTGCAAGGCCTGTTCGAATTTGGACACAGCCAGTGCACTCTGCCCGGTCTCCTTGAGCACCAAGCCCCAATTATTCCAGGCCGCTGCATAATCAGGCTTAAGCTGCACCGCCTGCTCAAACGCCTGGCCAGCCGCAATTAAATGGCCTTGTGCTTTAAGCGCCAGCCCATAGTAGCAATGCTCACGCGGATCTTGGGCGTTGAGTGCCAACGCCCGCCCAGCCGCCTCACAGGCATCCTTTTTTTGAATCATCAGGCTGTCACTCAGGAGCTTCCAGCCCTCTAGCCAGCGTGGATACGTATGCAGTAAGCTGCTGAGGGCTTGGCTCAAGCCTGCATAATCCTGCGCTTGCATCAGCGCCAGCAAGGGCTGCTGTGCAGCGTCATCTGGCGCTTCAGCCACCGCGGAGGCGGTGGTCGCGACCGTGGCGGCAGGCAAGCCTAGCTGCGCGGCCAACGCGCTGCAAGATGCCCCATGCAGCGCCTCGGCAGCCTGCAATACTGATGCGGCGGTGGCCTGCTGCCCCAGCTGCACCAGCGCAGTCACATAGCTCTCAACAAAGGCCCAAACCGATGGTGCCAGCGTGTGTGCTAACTTAAACCGTTCCAGCGCCTGAGCCAGGGTCTCAGCATTTGCCTCGGGTTGCCACTCGATGAGGGCCAGGTGGTATAAAGCATCGGCGTGGTGTGCATCTGCGTGCAAAATCTCATGATACAAGCGCGCCGCCTGTGCCAAATCCCCTGCGGCATGGGCCTGCAAGGCGCTTTGTAGCACATCGTTCATGGCCTGTTGCAACGCGGCTTGCGTATCAACCGGTGCAGAGGCCAAGGGTGAGTTCCATTTATCAAAATAGGCATGCAGTTTTGCAAACCAAGCTTTTGAACCAATACTGGCGCCACTCTGATGGGTCACGGCCAAAGGCCATACGCCTAGCCGCAACCCAGCAGCCCGGGCGGTACGGCAAAAGTCGACCTCATAGCCATAAAAATCAAATACGTGATCAAAGCGTACGCCTTGAGCCGTCACAACATCCTTGCGCAGGCCGATGGCGGCATAGTCCAGCATGGCCGCCTCGCCCTGCGGTTGGGCAAAACTGTGCACTTTGCTAAAAGCATATGGGCCATAAGCCAGCATGCCGAGTTTATCTTCAGCGGGCACTTCGTGGGTCATGTCAGCCAACGTCCAGTGCGGTTGTGTAGGCAGGCAGTGCCGGTTTCCGGCCACTCCAATCACATCATAGGTGGCCAAGCCTTGCGCCAACGTTGGTCTGAGGGCGTATTCATCCAGCCAAACATCATCATGCACCAGCAAGAGCATGGCGCCTGGCGGTGCCTGCTCGATCGCGGCATTGAATATTTCAGGCAAACCCTGCGTGTTTTCAAAGTGGATATGTGCGGTGATGCCTGCATCTTTGCGCATGTGGCGCACTAATGACTGCCCCAAAGCGCTCTTCTGCCAGAAGGCATCGGCAGTCAACCGCGTGGCGCTCACCACCCACAAAGGCGCGGTCGTCGTGGTGGGCGGCGCAGCCTCTAGTGTAGGAGCATGCTGCGCCAGATGCTGTTGCCATCGCTGGCGCAGCAGGTGTTCAAAATCTCGGGTGAAGCGGGCACCATCAAACAGCGCGGACTGCTGAACCCGTGGCCGCAAGGTGCTGCGCAAGCTGGCCAGCGCCGCGGGTGCGTCGGCAAAAGCCACGGCTTTGTGCACAAAGGCCTCAGCATCCTCGACCACCCAGTCAGCGAGCCCTGCCGCAGTCATCAGGCTGGCACCCTGACGGGCAATCAGCGTATCCCCTGCAATCGTGAGCGTGGGCACCCCCATCCACAGGGCATCACAGGTCGTGGTGCCCCCGGTGAACGGAAAGGTATCCAGAATAAAATCGACCTCAGCATGCGATTGCAAATACGCCTCGATGCCGCTGGCCGGTAAAAACTGGCAGCGTTCAGCGGCAATGCCATGCGCCGCAAAGCGCGCTTGCGCGGCAGCAATCACACTGGCATCGCCAAAGGCCGTGGTCTGCCAGCGCAAACGGGCGGTAGGCACCGCCTGCAACACTCGGCACCAGAGTGCAATCACGGCATCGGTCGCCTTGGTATATTTGTGGTAGCAGCCCAGGGTCATGTAGCCATTGTGCAGCGCAGGCAACGAAGAGACTGCCACATCAAACGCCGGTGGGCTAAAGCACAAGCGCGTCTCTGGCAAATAAGCGACCTGCTCGCTAAACTGCGCCTGGGCGGCGGTGGGCACCGACACCGGGTCGGCAATAATGTAATCCATGGCCGTGACGCCAGTACTGGCCCAGTAACCCAGCCAGGTCATTTGCAGCGGTGCCGGACGGTAAGCAAACATGGGCAAGCGGTTGTTCTGGGTGTGGCCGCTCAGGTCTATCAGCAGATGAACCCCATCTTCATGAATCCGCTTGGCCGCCATCTCGTCACTCAGGTGCGAAATCACTTGCCAGCGGCTGACCAATGCTTTGAGCTCGCCGGTCACATGGTCTTCAACCACGCTGTTTGAATAGATAAACACATCAAACTCAGCCTGATTCAAATGCAAGAGCAAGGGTTTGAGAAACAGCCCGACCGGATGGTGTTTGAGATCGGCCGACACAAAACCGATCTTCAGTCGTGGCGGTTGCGCTTCTGCCCGCCAGTGGCTGTAGGGCGTGGCGGCGGCAGCTGTCAGTTGACCAAAACGTTGCAGCAACGCGGCTTCGGCCTCTGGGGTGTGCTGGCCATGATAGCCACTCAAAAACAATGCAGATTGTATGGGTTGTGTATTATTCGGCTCCAGTGCCATGGCTTTTTGCAAGGTGGCCTGGGCTAAGTCCATTTGCCCCTGCTCGGAGTACGCCACGCCCAGATTCATATAGGCGGCAAAGTAAGTCGGGCTGAGTGCAATCGATTGTTGCAGGTAATCCAGCGCCTGGCTTACCTTGCCCACCTTCATCAGCGGCAGTGCACCATTGGAGTAGGCTTGAAAAAAGTCTGGATTGGCAGCGATGGGCTGCTCAAAAAAATCAATGGCGGCATAGGGATCATTGCGCGAATAGCAAATCAGCCCCATGTTATTTAGAATCATGGGGTGCTGCGGGTCATGCTGCAAAGCCAGCTGGCAATACTGCTCGGCTTCATTGGGCAGGCCTTTTTGCAACAGCATGGCCACCATATTGTTCATTTTGTCAGTATCTAGCGCCTGCCCTTCCCCCACGGTTTTGAGAAAAGTATCGACAAACTGGTCAATGTCGCCTTTTTCCAGATAACTGTCGGTCAGTACTTGCAAGGCACGCTCATGTCCGGGCTCAATCTCCAGCACGCGGCGCAAACAACGCAGCGCCTCATCGTAGCGTTTGTGACGCTTGTGCAGGTAACCGAGATTGAACCAAGCATCGACGTAATCGGGCTGAATCTGCAAGGCTTGCGCATAATGCTGCTGCGCCTCTGCATCTTCTGCCACGTCCTCCAGGGCCTGTGCCAGATTGTAATGAGAAACAGCATCTTCAGGCTGCCAGCCCAGCACTTTGCGGTAATAGCGCATGGCCTCCCGTGGCTGCCCCAGTTTGTGCAGTAACAGGCCGAGCTCAGCATGCGCCAATACCGATTGTGGCGCATATTCAATCGCGGAGGTAAACGCCTGTACGGCTGGCGTCAGTGCGCCCTGTAAATGCAGCACGCTGCCGAGGTTTTCATACGCCTGGGCGTAAGTGGGTGCGCAGTGGATAGCATGCTGGTATGCACGTGTAGCGGCGGGGTAATCCGGCTGTCTGGCATAGAGGTTACCAAGATTGAGGGCAACCTCGGCATCTTCTGGCAGCAGCGTTTGCGCGGTGAGCCAAGCTTGCAATGCCAGCTGAGGCTGCGCAAAGCGATCATGCAGCACCCCCAACAGCTTCCAGGCCATACCCTGCTCGGGAAAGTCGATGACCATGCGCTGCGCCGCTTCATAGCAAGCCTGCCACTGTGCGGATTGCCACAGTGCAATCAGCTGCTGCAAGCGTTGCGCCGCGTGTGCGTCTTGATGTTTTGGCTCTGATGTCCGAGTAGACATGCCCATAGATCCCCCAATTTTTGACTATTATTGAGGAGTCAGGCCAGATTACATGGGTCAAAAAAAGACAGAAAAACCATTTAAATTCACGTACACCCTCAAGTTTTTTCGCTGGGTGCCGATAATACAAAGTTAAGTGTTGGTGCGTGTGGCAGAAATGGCCGGCACCGGCACCCACCGCGCAGACACGCTACGTGTTCTGCGCGTATTGAGACGATCACAGCCCGTTTTTAACGCACAAAGACCACATGCCCTATTGCAATACGTTGACCGACCCTACCATCAGCCAATTACTGATTAAGATACTCTCAGAACACAAGCAGGCGATTATTCACCAGTTTTATGACGTCATGCTCACACACCCGGAAACGTC
>CAYTIV010000056.1:0-10797 GCA_964437895.1 uncultured Methylotenera sp. | reverse complement strand
CGCGCGCAAGAAATGCACACTTGCGCAATAACCAGCGATAAGAAAAAACAAGGAAAAAATCATGTTTTCTACCATCATCAATAAGTTGGCGGCAGGCACTCGGGACTATCAAAAAATCTTGCATGAAGTGGCAGAATTCACTGCGCTGAAGTCTGAAATTAACAAAGCGCGTGCCATTGTCGAGTTAAACGGCAAAGGCGATATCACGCACGTGAACGCCAATTTGTGTAAATCATTGGGATATGCAGAAACGGATCTGACAGGCCAGCACCATCGTGCACTGTTGTCACGGGCAGAAGCCACTAAAGCTGACTATGACAAATTCTGGAATGCGCTGCGTTCTGGCACGTCGCAGGTCGGCGCATTCAAACTGGCTAACAAAGAAGGGCGCGATGTCTGGTTTCAGGGCTATTATGCGCCCGTGATGGATGGCACCCAGCTACGCAAAGTGGTGGCTTATCTGACTGACATTACGGCAGATAAAGAGCGCAATATCATCCTGCAGGAAGAGGAAGATGCCCTTAACTCCTCGTTTGGCGTCATGGAATGTGACCTGCAAGGCCATATTCTGGAATGTAACCAGCAGTTTTTGGCGCCATTGGAATACACGCATGATGAGCTGGTAGGCAAGCATGTCTCTGTGTTTCTCAAGTTGCCAACGGCACAAAGCCCAGAATACAAGCAAATGTGGGAGAAACTCAACCGTGGTGAAAACACCAAGCTTGAAATCTGCCGTATTTCAAAGACTGGTAAAGAGTATTGGTTTAGTTCCAGCTATGTACCTATCGCCAACGCTGAGGGTGATCTGGTTAAAGTCAAAGTTTATTCCTACTGTATTACTGAAGAAAAACGAATCGCTTTGAACTACCAAGGGCAGGTTGATGCCGTCAATCGTGCGCAAGCCGTGATTGAATTTGATCTTGATGGACATATTCTTCAGGTCAACAACAATTTCCAGGCATTAACTGGTTATGCTCTTAATGAAGTGGTAGGCAAGCACCACAGTATTTTGGTCAGCGAGCGCCACAAAAACAGCCAAGAGTATAAAGACTTTTGGGCCAGGTTAAAAAATGGTGAAACCGATGCCGGTGTGTATCATCGTTATGGTAAACAAGGTCAAGATATCTGGTTACAAGCTTCATATAACCCGATTCTGGGGCTGGATGGTAAGCCGCTCAAAGTGGTCAAATATGCCACTGACATTACCAAAGCGGTATTGGCAGATCGTGAGCAATCTAAAAAAGCCCGCGAAGCTCTGATGATCAAGAACGCGCTCGAGTCCTCCTCCAATAACCTGATGGTGGCGGATAAAGAGGGCATCATCACCTACATGAACCCGGCGGCGCTGGAACTGATGCGTGCGTCTACGCAAACCTTCAGAAAAGCGTTTAACAGCTTTGATGCAGATAAAGTGATTGGACAAAGTTTTGACTTGTTCCACCGAAATGCCGGGCATCAACGTAACTTGCTGAGTGGTTTGACCGGCAAGCATGTGTCTGAAATGCAAGTGGGTGACATGTTCTTTAAGCTGACAGCCAACCCGATTTTTGATAATGAGGGCGAGCGTCTGGGTACAGTAGTGGAGTGGATCAACGAGACGCAGGAAAAACGCGTTGAAAACCAGATTGCTGAAGCTTTGCGTTTGGCGGTGGCTGGTGATGTGACTTACCGTTTGGATACCTCGATTGCGAGCGGCCCTGCAGTGGACACCATGAATGCCATCAACCAGTTGTTAGAGATCATGAACGATGTGTTGATCAGTGTGCGTGAGGCCGGTGAAACTATTAATACCGCCGCGCATGAAATTTCCAGTGGCAACAATGATTTGTCTAGCCGTACCGAGCAACAGGCGTCCAACCTGGAAGAAACTGCTTCTAGCATGGAGCAGCTGTCCTCGACGGTGAAACAGAATGCCGAAAACGCCCGTCAGGCCAACCAAATGGCTGAAGCGGCTTCGCAAGTGGCGATTCGTGGTGGTGATGTGGTGGGTAACGTGGTGACGACCATGAGCGCCATTAACGAAAGTGCGCGCAAGATCGAAGACATTATCTCTGTGATTGATGGCATTGCCTTCCAGACCAATATTCTGGCCTTGAACGCAGCGGTGGAAGCTGCACGTGCCGGTGAGCAAGGGCGTGGTTTTGCGGTGGTGGCGGGTGAAGTGCGTAACCTGGCGCAACGCTCTGCCAGTGCGGCCAAAGAGATTAAAGAGTTGATTACAGACTCTGTGAGCAAAACGTCCGAAGGCACCAAGCTGGTTGAAAGCGCAGGCGCGACCATGCACGAAGTGGTGACTTCCGTCCAACGCGTGACCGACATCATGAGTGAGATTACCGCAGCCTCTGCCGAGCAGAGTGCAGGCATTGGTCAAGTCAATGATGCCGTAAACCATATGGATGAAGTGACCCAGCAGAACGCTGCGCTGGTTGAGGAAGCTGCTGCGGCCGCCGAATCTCTGGTAGAGCAGGCATCTAACCTGATGGATACCGTGAACCGCTTCAAGCTGCGTGGAGGCGCTGGTACTGTTGCTGCCCGTCGGCCTGTGAGTGCGGCACCTACAGTCAAATCCAAGCCTGTGCCACAAAAAGCGGCAAGTAATTATCAACCTGCGCGCGCAGCAAAAACGGGTACGGATGATACAGATTGGGAAGAGTTTTAATGTGTAGCTAAGTGAAACGACATGGCAGCCAATACTCTGGGAGCGATGATTCATGAGGATAGGCTGTCATGGACAATATCCTGCGTTTTGTGGGTATTGTTTATTAATGAGATGCAAGCAGCGTTGACTGCGTATCTCAGGAGGCAACAATGAAAAAAATATTTGGGTGGTTGGACGCAGGTGCGAAGTCAACACAGCCTCATGAGACAACCCTAGAGGCGATGGCCAAACTCAGTGCCATAGACCGCGTATTGGGCGTGATTGAGTTTAGCCCTGATGGCACCATTTTGGCCGCCAATGACAACTTTCTTAAAGCGGTAGGCTATACGAGAGAAGAGGTGATGGGTAAACATCACCGCATGTTCATGCCGGAAAACCAAGCTGAGCAGCCAGAGTATGCAGCCTTCTGGAAAAAAATCGGCACGGGCGTCGCAGACCAAGGTCAATACAAACGTGTTGGGCGCAATGGTCAGGCACTTTGGCTGGAGGCCAGTTACAACCCCATTCTTGATCATGCTGGCAAAGTAGTCAAAGTCATTAAATACGCCACTGTGATCACCGAGCAAAAGCTCAAAGACTTGGAGTTTGCAGGCCAGATGGCCGCGATCGATAAAGTGCTGGGGGTGATTGAGTTCACGCTAGACGGTCGCATTCTTAAAATCAATCAAAACTTCTCGCAGGTGACAGGCTACTCAGCCGCAGAGGTCATCGGCCAACACCATCGCATGTTTATGGCGGGCGACGAGGCGGAGAGTCCGGCTTATCGTCAATTCTGGCAACAGTTGGCCGCCGGAAAGTCTGACAGCGGCGTCTATAAACGTCTGGATAAATTTGGCCAGGAGATCTGGTTGCAGGCCACCTACAATCCCATCTTCGACGAGCAGGGCAAGCCCTACAAAGTTGTTAAGTACGCGACGGATGTGACGCGCGAGAAAATGCGCGAGTCTGACAACAACGGTCAGTTGGCGGCGATTAATCACATCATGGCGGTCATCGAGTTTGATTTGCAGGGCAACATTCTGAATGCGAACCAGAACTTTTTAAACACCGTTGGTTACGATTTGGCCAACATTGTTGGTCAGCACCACCGCATGTTTGTCTTACCCGAGCAACGAAGCGCAGCGGAATATCAGCAATTCTGGCGTGATTTGGCGCAGGGAAAACCCCAAGCTGGCGTGTTTCAGCGTGTAGGTAAGCAAGGTCAAGGTATTTGGCTGCGCGCGAGCTACAATCCCATTCAAGACCAATGTGGCCGGACCTATAAAATCGTAAAGTATGCCACGGATATCACAGAAACCTACATCAAAGACCTTGATAACAAAGGGCAGATTGATTCTATACACCGCTCTTTGGGGACGATAGAGTTTTCGCTAGATGGCCGTATTCAAAAGGTCAATCAGAACTTTCTAAATGTAGTGGGGTATGCAGAATCAGAGGTGGTGGGTAAACCGCACAGCATGTTTATGCCAGATTCCGATCGGACGAGTGCGGCTTACCAAGCCTTTTGGAAAAACCTGGCGAAAGGCGAGTTTCAGACTGGCGTGTTCCGCCGCAAGGGAAAACAAGGGCAGGATATCTGGCTACAAGCCAGTTATAACCCTATTTTCAATGAAAAAGGCGAGCCGGTTAAAGTCGTCAAGTTTGCGACAGATATCACTACACAAAAAATCACTGAAATAGGTTTGATTCAAGCGGTGGCTGAAACGCAGCGCCTACTGGAATCTGCACAGCAAGGCGATATGACTGCACGTATTGATCTGGCCGGCAAAGCCGAGCAGATTCTAAACCTTTCGCGCGGTATCAATGCCTTGATGGACATGGTCTCCAGCATCCTGATGCAGGTGAAAGAGTCTGCAGACACCATTAATACCGCAGCCAATGAAATCTCCAGTGGCAATACAGACTTGTCTACGCGCACAGAAAAACAGGCGCATAGTTTACAGGACACCGCTTCAAGCATGAGTCAGCTGGCTGGTACCGTTAAACTGAACGCCGATAACGCCAAGCAGGCCAACCAATTGGCCTTGAACGCCACCACGGTGGCAGAAAAGGGCGGCCAGGCTGTGAGCGAAGTCGTCTCTACCATGTCAGCGATTAACGAGAGTGCCAAAAAGATTGAGGATATTATCTCGGTGATTGACGGCATCGCTTTCCAGACCAATATTCTGGCCTTGAACGCGGCGGTAGAGGCCGCACGGGCAGGAGAACAGGGTAAAGGGTTTGCGGTGGTAGCCGGTGAGGTGCGCAATCTGGCACAGCGCTCCGCCATGGCGGCCAAAGAGATCAAAGAGCTCATCGGTAACGCCGTGAACAAAACCATGGAAGGCACGCAGCTGGTTGAGGGCGCGGGTAAAACCATGGTCGATATCGTGCATTCTGTAAAACAGGTGAGTGAAATCATTAGTGAAATTTCCGCTGCCTCTGTAGAGCAGACGGCAGGGATTGATCAGGTGAACCTCGCCATCAATAGCATGGATGATGTGACACAGCAAAATGCCGCGCTGGTAGAAGAGGCCGCTGCCGCCGCTGAGTCACTGGTCGATCAGGCCAATCAGCTTTCTGATTTGGTGTCGCAATATCAGCTGCATGCCGTAGCCAATCACGGCTCAGCCCGCCATGGCATTGAAATGCTGCGTACGGGTACGTAAGAATATACAGGTGGCATTGCGGTAATGATGTAAATTCATGATTTTATGACGTTTTTGAACAGAACCCAGTTGGTCATTCTGTTCAACATTTGGTGTTGCTGGTGTAGCGGTTATAGTTTGAAAATGCAGTACGGTGTTTTTTCTAGAGACAGGGCAGCGAAACTATGAAAACTAATTTACCCGTAACACAAAAAGAGGTCGAGTTGAAAGATGACTCTTCTATCGTTTCCAAAACGGACCTCAAGGGCGCAATTACCTATATCAACCGAGAGTTCATGGACGTCAGCGGTTTTGCTGAGGTTGAACTGGTTGGCAAAAACCACAACATCATTCGACACCCGGATATGCCGCCGGCCGCGTTTGAAGACCTCTGGCGCACCGTCAAGTCGGGCAAACCCTGGAACGGCATGGTGAAGAACCGATGTAAGAACGGTGACCACTACTGGGTCGAGGCCAACGTGACCCCCATCCGCGAAGGGGCGACAGTCACAGGCTATATGTCTGTACGCACCAAACCCAGTCGTCAGCAGATTGAGGCTGCCGAAAAACTCTATGCAGAGATGCGTGCCGGCAACATGCCGCAAACACCTTGGTGGCAATTACTCACCGCCAAAATCGATGATATCTCTGTGTACCACAAACTCACGCTGGCCATGGCCATGCCAATTGTGGCGATGTATGCCGCCGGTATTGTGCAAACCAATCCTTCATTACTTACCTTAGCCCTCGCGGGCGGTGTCACAGCCGCAGCCACTGGTAGCTTGTTTGCATTTAAACTCAAGCGCTCAGTCAGCACGCTTAAACATGCGATTGACGGCTTGGCCGGGGGCGATCTGGCCGTCAAAGTGGATACCCGCGGTAACGATGAATTTGGCACCGTGATGAAAACGCTGAAGTCGATGCAGATCAAGATTGGCTTTGATGTCAACGATTCACGCAAACTGGCCGAAGAAGCTGGCCGCCTGCAAACCGCGCTGGATCAGAGCCCGACCGCATTTACCTACAGCGACTCTCTGCATCGCCTGCAATATATGAATGCTGCAGCGCAGGCATTATGGCAAGCCATGGCGGCAGAAATCGCCAAAACGCATCCCGGTTTCGATGTCGATAATATGCTGGGCCAGAATCTGGCGCAGTATCTGCCGGAAAGTGATGCACGCATGGCTGCCGAGGTTTCCAAAGCGCCCAAAACGCTGGAAATCTCGATGTATGGCAAACATTTGCAGGCCACCATTGTGTCTGTATACAGTGCCAAAGATGAATATTTGGGCCGTATGACGCAGTGGGCTGATCGCACGGCTGAGTGCATTGGTCAACAAGAAGTGTTCCGCTTGGTGCAAGAAGCCACAGATGGGCATTTGTCTCAGCGTGTGGATATCAATCTGCTGCCGGCAGGCTTTGTCAATGAGATCGGCAAAGGCATCAACCAGATTCTGGATGCGGTGATTACGCCTCTCAATGTGGCTGCCAGCTATGTATCGAATATTTCCAAGGGCAATATTCCAGCCAAAATTACCGATCACTACAGCGGCGATTTCAATACCATCAAGGATAATCTGAATCAGTGTATTGATGCGGTGAATGCCTTGATTGCCGATGCCAATAGCCTGTCTAAGGCTGCGGTTGAAGGTCGGCTGTCTACGCGTGCCGATGCCACCAAACATAATGGTGATTTCCGCAAGATCGTTGAGGGGGTCAATGCCACGCTGGATTCGGTGATTGGGCCATTGGGTGTAGCAGCCAATTATGTCGATCGCATCTCCAAAGGCGATATTCCAGAACGGATTACCGAGCATTACAACGGTGACTTTAATGAGCTCAAGAACAACCTCAATACCTGTATTGATGCAGTGAAACTGCTGGTGGCCGATGCCACCATGCTGGCTGAAGCGGCCAAAGAGGGCCGCATCACGCTACGTGCCGGCGTCGATCGTCACCATGGTGACTTCCGCGCTATTGTTGAAGGCGTGAACAATACGCTGGATATGATTGTAGACCCGATCAAGACGGTTGCTGAAGCGGTGGAAGCCATCACCACAGCGGCTAACGAAATCTCTACCGGTAACTCTGATTTATCGGCCAGAACCGAGCACCAAGCCTCTAGCCTGGAAGAAACAGCGGCCAGCATGGAAGAGATCGCCTCCACCGTGAAGCAGAATGCTGATAACGCCAAGCAGGCCAACCAGCTCGCGCTGACTGCCTCTGAAGTGGCGATTAAAGGCGGTGCCGTGGTGCACGAGGTCGTGACTACCATGAGTGCCATTAACGAGAGCGCGAAGAAGATCGAGGACATTATCTCGGTGATCGATGGCATTGCCTTCCAGACCAACATTCTGGCCTTGAACGCGGCGGTGGAAGCGGCGCGTGCCGGTGAACAAGGCCGCGGCTTTGCCGTGGTGGCAGGTGAAGTGCGTAATCTGGCGCAACGCTCTGCCAGTGCGGCTAAAGAGATCAAAGAGCTGATTATTGAGTCCGTCAACAAAGCCTCTGAAGGTGAAAAACTGGTTGAAAATGCCGGCGGCACCATGGATGAGGTCGTGTTTGCCGTACAGCGCGTCACGGATATTATCAGCGAAATCTCTGCGGCTTCTAACGAGCAGAGCAGTGGCATTGATCAGGTGAATCAGGCTGTGACCAGCATGGATGAAACCACGCAGCAAAACGCCGCGCTGGTGGAAGAGGCTGCGGCTGCGGCTGCGGCTGAATCACTAGAAGATCAGGCGGCCAGTCTGATGGAACTGGTCAGTCGTTTCAAACTCGGCAATACTGGGGCTGCGCACAGCAAAACCCATGCTGCCAAAAAAACAGGCGCACCGATGCCGACTAAAAAGGCCGCACCCGTAGCAAGTGGTCATACGGCGCCAGCCAAGCCGGTGAAAAATGGCACTGATGACGCTGACTGGGAAGAGTTCTGACCAACCTATATGTCCACACACTAAACACCGGCGCAAGCCGGTTTTTTTACGCTTGTGCCATGCCAGATTAAGCCTGACTAAACCCTAAATAAAGCAGGGATTTCACGCATATTTGCCCAATTGAAAGTGGACACCAGACAGTAAACTGAGGCAAATTCATCAAAGTGTTGCGAAGGTTGCATTATGAAAATCAACATGCCGGTCACCCAAGTCGAGACCCCATTTACAGAGGAGGCGAGAATCGTCTCCAAAACAGACCTTAAGGGCCGCATTACCTTTGTTAACAAAGATTTTGTGGATATCAGCGGTTTTAACGAAACTGAGTTAATCGGGCAGAGCCACAACATTGTGCGCCATCCTGATATGCCGCCTGAAGCCTTTGAGGACTTATGGTCGACTGTGAAAAAAGGCAAACCATGGATTGGTATTGTCAAAAATCGCTGTAAAAACGGTGATTATTATTGGGTGGAGGCCGTGGTCACGCCCATCAAAGAACATGGTGTGGTGACTGGGTACATCTCTGTGCGTCGCAAGGCCACCGCGCAGCAGGTCGAAGGGGCCATGGCCTATCACCGCCGCCTACGTGAAGGCGAGAGTGCAGCGCAATCCTTTATGCGCAAAGTGAGAAACTTCAAGGCACATATTACCCTGAGAGCGCGTATTGCGACCATTTTTGTCTTGGTTACCACCATGACACTGGTCATCGGTGCCAATGGCTTAAGTGGCATTCACGAAAGTAATGACAAATTAAACTCGGTGTACCAAAGCCGCGTGGTGCCGTTGCAGCAACTCAAAGTCGTTGCTGACATGTATGCGGTGAACATTGTAGATACCTCACACAAACTGCGTAACGGCAACATCAGCTGGCAACAGGCCGAGCAAAATGTCGATGAAGCCTTGAAAAAGGTTGAAAAAGAGTGGGGCGCTTATACTAAAAATCCGTTGGTGGAACGTGAGCAGGTGCTGGTGGAAGAAACCAAACCCTTGTTTGCACGCGCCAACCAGGCGACAGCCACCCTCAAGCAGATTATTGCTGCGCGCGATGCCAAAGCGATTTCTGAATTTACGATTAACGAGCTTTATCCCGCTATCGATCCTTTGTCAGACAAGATATCTGGCCTGACGCAATTGCAATTAGACGTCGCTGCGCAAGACTACAGTGCCGCACAGGCGGTATACACCGCCAAACTGTGGCAAGGTGGCTTGATTGCATTCATCTGTTTCTCGCTGGTGGGTTTTATGGGCTATTCACTGTATCAGTCCATCGTGCCGCGTATCCGCATGGCTGTTGAATATCTGAGTGCGTCAGCCCAAGGCGAAGAACATGATGCCGTGTTGCGTACTGGCCACCGTGACGAAATGACCGATGTGCTGGATGCTTACCGTGCTTTACGCAGCCGCCTCGATTTTGACAACGTTGAAGCGTTTAACGGGATCAACCGTATTAAATCTGCGCTGGATAATACCGACACGGCAGTGACCATCTCGAACGAGAACCGTGTACTGATTTACATGAACCATGCTGCGGAAAAACTGTTCGAAACCATGAAAGACACCCTCGGTGTTGGCCACCCCGGCTTTACTGTGCGTAGCATGCTGGGGCAACGCTTCAGTGACTTTGTGGATGATGAAAAAATCAAGGACACGCTGGCGGTGGTCACCCATGAGCCGATGAAGGTTTCTACCATCACAGCAAACCACCATCTTGATATGGCCATTAACCCGGTATTTGATGACCGCAATGGTAAATATCTGGGCCGAATTACACAATGGATAGACAAGACCGATGAAGTGAAAGCGCAACAGCAAATCAGCGAGCTGATTGCCTCTACTGTTGAGGGTAAACTGGCCAGCCGTATCCACACGCAATCACTGCCTGAAGGCTTCCTGAAAGAAGTGGGCAATGGTATGAACGAGTTGCTGGATGCGGTGGTGAACCCACTCAATGTGGCGGCTCAATATGTGGCGGATATTTCCAAAGGTCGTATCCCCGCCAAAATTACCGATCAATACAGTGGTGACTTCAACGCCATCAAGGACAACCTCAACCAGTGTATCGACGCCGTCAATGCTTTGGTGGGCGATGCCAACAAACTGGCGCAGGCGGCCCAAAATGGTGAGCTGTCGACCCGTGCCGATACGCATCAGCACAACGGTGATTTCCGCAAGGTGATCGAAGGCTTGAATGGCACGCTGGATGCCGTGGTCAAACCATTGACCGTGACCTCTGAATACCTCGATGACATTGCGCAAGGCCATATTCCTGCACCGATCTCTGAGCGTTATCCAGGGGATTACAGCCAGATTATCAACAACCTCAACACCAGTATTTCGGCTGTGAATGCCTTGATTGCAGATGCTGATCTCTTAAGTGAGTCTGCGCGTGAAGGTCGTATCACCGTGCGTGCGGATGTGAATAAACACAATGGCGACTTCCGCAAGATCATCGAAGGCGTTAACAACACGCTGGATATGATTGTCGAGCCTATTATTGCCGTGACCGAAGCCGTTGAGACGATTACCACCGCTGCCAACGAAATCTCTAGCGGTAACGCTGACCTGTCAGCGCGTACCG
>CAYTIV010000055.1:0-10979 GCA_964437895.1 uncultured Methylotenera sp. | reverse complement strand
ATGGCAGACATGCCCACGGAGCATGTACTCGCGGCCAATTGCTGTCAGACACTTTTGCGCGACCAGCTCTACTGAGGCGCGCGCGTCTGCAGCGATATCAGACATGACAATCACAAACTCGTCACCGCCTACGCGGGCAACCGTATCACTGGCCCGAATCACCTGGCTCAGGCGTTGCGCAACTTCGACCAGCGCCAAATCCCCCAGCTCGTGCCCAAAGGCATCATTAATGGCCTTAAAACCATCCAGATCCAGATACAACACCGCTGTCGCTTTATGTTTGAGTCGGCCTAATACCATGGCTTGCTCAAGGCGTAATGTCAGCAGTTTTCGGTTAGGGAGTTTGGTCAGTGCATCATGATGGGCGACGTGGTTGAGCTCCTGATTCTGTACGGAAATTTTTTGATAGGCCTCTTTCAGCGAACCAATCAGGTCTTCGTTTTCGAACGTAATCCGTGTCGCATGCCGCAAAGACTGGTTAAAGCGATAGGTGATTCCAATCATGAGCACATAGAAAGCCAGACTAAACATGGCCATGACGACGCTGGTCAGGTTGTCACCGAGAGAAAACATCAGCACAGCGGGCAACATCGCCGGCAAACTGAAGGCTAAAAAGGCAGGGATGCATGAAGCCATGGTCACCACACCGCCCATCACCATGGCCTGTATGGAGGTAACGACCATAATCACGGTCATCGGCGCAGCATCTTTGATCAAAAATCCAAGCGCGCCCCAAACCACCCCAGACAGGATGAGCGTCGCACAGTAGTGCTGCGATAGCGCGCGGCTAAACCCTTTGCTGGCGAGTAAGCGGTAATAATACTTAAGACAGAAAATGCGGAAAATAATGACGGCATAGACGCCAGCGCACCAGAGCAAGAACCAATGGGCCCGGGCTGAGCCCAGTTGCGATAAGGTAATGCACAAGCCCCCCACAGCACTGCCTATCAGCTGAATGCGGGCGCCCGAGAGCAAGCGGTGAAATAACACTTCATCAATACGCGTTTGCAGAGACATGCATGAACGACCTTTTGACACTTTGTGTGAGGTGCCCAGTCATCAGGGCACCCTTTGAGAATGATGCTAATACAGTGCCCTGCAAATCGCCAGCGGCCACCTACTGGTTTTCAATTCCTAACAATCCAGCGGCCAATTGCGCCACAGTTAACGCACACGCCCGGCCAGAAAACGATCGAGCTGGGCAGCAAAAGCATGCCGATCGGCACTGTGGAAAGTTGCCGGCCCCGAGGTTTCTACACCGCTGGCGCGCAAAGCTTCCATAAAATCACGCATAGACAGACGTTCACGGATATTCTCGGCCGAATAAAACTCGCCACGGGGATTGAGGGCATGCGCGCCCTGCACGATCACCTCTGCGGCCAGCGGGATATCGGCAGTAATTACCAGATCACCCGTCACTAGCCGGGCAACAATAGCGTGATCAGCGACATCAAAGCCCTTGTCGACCTGCATGGTGCGCACAAAGGGAGATGGCGGTACGCGCAAGGCCTGATTAGCGACAAAGGTGGTCAATATCTGCGCCCGCATGGCGGCCCGGTAGAAAATCTCCTTGATCACCACCGGGCAAGCATCGGCATCCACCCAGATATGCACCTTAACGGCCTCGTGCACCTGGTTTGGGGCTGAACAGCGCGCCACGTGGGGCTTGGTTGGCAGGCTGATGGCCTCTACCCGCCGCGGGGCGAGGTGACTGCGACTGCGCCGGGCGTGATGACGAAGCAGGCGCTCCACCACGCGAGGCCGGCTTATTTGCCGCCGGTTTGCCACTGGCTGCCCCTGCGGGCTGCGATTGACGGCCGCGGCCCTGCCTTTGTGCGGCAGGTTTAGCCCCTTGGCGTGGACGGCCTTGTGGCTGACCGCGTGGTGGACGATCCGGCTCTTCACTGCCTTTTTCTGGGGGAACAAAACCCTCTACAGGCACACGCGGAATTTCGCGCTTAATCAGCTTCTCGATATCTTTCAACAGTTTGAGTTCTTCACGATCGACCAGTGAGATCGCGGCGCCGGTGGCCCCCGCGCGTCCGGTACGGCCAATACGGTGCACATAATCTTCAGGCACATTAGGCAGCTCAAAGTTGACCACTTGCGGCAACTGGTCGATATCCAGGCCACGGGCGGCAATATCGGTGGCCACCAGCGCAGGAATCTCCCCGGCCTTAAACTGGGCCAAGGCCGCAGTACGCGCATTTTGGCTCTTGTTACCGTGAATCGCCATCGCGGGAATACCGTCTTTGACCAGTTTTTCGGCCAGTCGGTTAGCGCCATGTTTGGTGCGGGTAAAAATCAAGACCTGTTTCCACTGATGCTGTTTGATGAGGTGGCTGACCATGGCGCGTTTGTGAGCCTGTGGAACCAGGTGCACACTCTGCTCAATCAGCGCATTAGAGGCATTACGGCGGGCCACTTCTACCAGGTCGGGCGCGTTAAGCAGGCTATCGGCCAGACGCTTGATCTCATCTGAGAACGTGGCTGAGAACAGCAGGTTTTGACGCTGCTTGGGCAACAGCGCCAGCACGCGCTTGATATCATGAATAAAGCCCATATCCAGCATGCGGTCGGCCTCATCCAGCACCAGGATTTCGATGCCAGACAGATCGAGCGCCTTTTGCTGTACGAGGTCCAGCAGGCGGCCTGGCGTGGCCACCAGAATATCTACGGGCTTGCCCAGACGGCTGATCTGGGGATTGATACTCACGCCGCCAAACACGACCAGACTTTTTAACGGCAGATATTTGCCATAGGTGGTGACTGACTCACCAATCTGGGCAGCCAGCTCGCGCGTAGGCGACAGAATCAGGCAGCGTGGGCGGCCTTTGGCCTGTTGCGCCAGTGGCGCCGCAGACAGACGATGCAAAATGGGCAGCGTAAAGCCTGCGGTTTTACCAGTGCCGGTCTGTGCACCAGCCAACAGGTCACCGCCACGTAAGACATAAGGGATGGCCTGTGCCTGAATCGGCGTAGGCGAGGTGTAGCCGGCATCGGCAATCGCGCGCAACACGGGCGCGCACAAATTCAAATCGGCAAACGTGATGCTTGCGCTTGGGGTTTCTTGTGACAAGATGATTCAACTTTACAGAAGTTGCCCGGCATGGCCAGACAAGGGATTCATAAGGCGCTGGTCTGTTGCCCTGAGGCAACACCAATCTGGACTAACGAGAAAAACAACGATGAGGTGTTTCAGAACCGCTGCGCTGATTGGTCATTCGCAGGGTATAACCATTATACGCATAGTTTGCCGTTTTCTAATGCATTGAATAGATTTGACTTTTCATGCCAGCTTGAGGCAAGCCACCTACCAGTCGCGCACACGCCCCTACTGGCAGGCAAGCATCAGGTCAGGCGTAAGATTCAGACATCCATCGTGGCGCGCGCACGGGCGGCATGCAGTTTTTTATAGCTGTCCATCAGTCTATGGTGCCTATCCAGCCCTTCCAACTGCATATTGCTTGGCGTCAACCCGTAAAAGCGCACGCGGCCTTCCACCGAGCCGATCACGGCATCCATGCGGGCATCACCAAACATGCGGCGGAAATTTGCCTCGTAGTCTTCGAGGGCCAGCGTATCATCCAGCATCACCTCCAGCACGACATTCAGCGCCTGATAGAACAGGCCACGTGCCAGCGTGTTGTCGTTATACTGCAAAAAGGCGCCTACCAGATCCAGCGCGTCTTCAAACTGCTGCAAGGCCAGCTGAATCAGCAGTTTCAGCTCCAATACCGTCAGCTGCCCCCACTCGGTATTTTCGTCAAAGGTAATGCCTATCAGGGTACCAATATCACCGTAATCATCCAGCTCGTTATTCTCCAGCCGCGCTAGCAAGGCGACGAGTTGATCGTCGTCCAGACGATGCAGATTAAGAATATCTTCACGGAACAGCAAGGCCTTGTTAGTGTTGTCCCACACCAGATCTTCTACCGGATAAATTTCGGAATAGCCAGGCACCAAGATGCGGCAGGCTTTAGCCCCCAACTGGTCATACACGGCCACGTAGGCTTCCTTGCCTAGGTCGGCCAGAATGCCAAACAAGCGCTCAGCCTCCTGCGTATTGGCATGCTCGCCCTCGCCAGAAAAATCCCAGTCAACAAACGCGTAATCCGCGCGGGCACTAAAAAAGCGCCAGGAGACGATGCCACTGGAGTCGATAAAGTGTTCCACAAAGTTATTGGGCTCGGTCACGGCCTCACTGGCAAAGGTCGGCTGCGGTAAGTCATTCAGGCCTTCAAAACTCCGGCCCTGCAACAACTCGGTCAGGCTGCGCTCCAGCGCGACTTCCATGCTCGGGTGCGCCCCAAACGAGGCAAAGACGCCGCCAGTGCGCGGATTCATCAGAGTGACACACATGACGGGATACTGCCCCCCCAGCGAGGCATCCTTCACCAGCACCGGAAAGCCCTGCTCCTCTAGCCCCTGAATGCCGGCCACAATGCGCGGGTATCGCGCCAATACGGCCTGTGGCACATCTGGCAAGGCCAACTCGCCCTCAATGATCTCGCGTTTAACCGCACGCTCAAAAATCTCAGACAAGCACTGTACCTGCGCTTCAGCCAAGGTATTGCCAGCACTCATGCCATTGCTGACAAACAGGTTTTCTACCAGATTGGTCGGGAAATACACCACTTCAGCATCGGACTGCCGCACAAACGGCAAGGCGCAGATGCCACGGGCCACATTGCCAGAATTGGTGTCGATCAGATGTGAGCCACGCAACTCACCGTCCGCGTTATAAATCTCGAGACAATAGTCGTCGAGTATCTCTTTGGGTAAGGCGTCCTTGCGCCCTGGCTTGAACCAGCGCTCATTGGGGTAATGCACGAACGCGGCATTGGCGATCTCTTCACCCCAGTATGAGCCGGCATAAAAGTGGTTATTACTCAGGCGCTCAATGTATTCGCCCAGCGCCGAGGCCAGTGCACTCTCCTTGGTAGAGCCTTTACCGTTGGTAAAACACATGGGGGAATGCGCATCACGGATATGTAATGACCACACATTGGGCACGATATTGCGCCAGGAGGCGATTTCGATTTTGATGCCCAGCCCGGCCAGCAAGCCAGACATATTGGCAATGGTCTGCTCCAATGGCAGGTCCTTGCCCGTAATATACGTCAGCGTATCGGCAGCAGGCTGCACGGCGAGTAAGGCCTGCGCATCCGCATCCAGATTCGCGACCTCTTCAATAATGAATTCAGGCCCGGTTTGCACCACGCGTTTGACCGTGCAACGGTCTATCGAACGCAGGATACCTTGCCTGTCTTTGTCAGAAAGTTCGGCAGGCAACTCGATCTGAATCTTGAAGATCTGCTTGTATCTGTCCTCGGGGTCGACAATATTATTGTGCGACAGGCGGATATTCTCGGTAGGAATATTCCGCGTACTGCAATACAGCTTTACAAAATAGGCCGCACACAGCGCAGAAGAGGCCAGAAAGTAATCGAAAGGCCCAGGGGCGGAGCCATCCCCTTTGTAACGGATAGGCTGATCGGCAATCACCGTGAAGTCATCAAACTTGGCTTCGAGGCGGAGTTTATCGAGAAAATTAACCTTCACTTCCATGGCGGATCATCCCAGAGGGGCATAATGCAGAGGGCGTTATTATCCCTCACAATGCCGCGCGCGTGTCAGCCCTATTTAAGCGGACGCTGAAATGTCCACGCCACAAAGCGGCTTTGTTTTTGCCCTTGTGCCATCTCCACCGTGTTGACTGTGAGCGCCTGCGCCTTTTTTAAGGCGCGGTACACCAGCGGCAAATGCGTCGCTTTGGACACCAGCGTCGTAAACCAAAGACACTGCCGTGCAAACAGCTTGCTCTCTTCAATCATGGTGGCCAAAAACGCCGCTTCACCGCCCTCGCACACCAGCTCGTTAGACTGCCCGCCAAAATTCAATGCCTGCGGCGGACGCTTACCCAGGCCACGCCATTTACGCTGCGTGCCGGCCTCAGCCTCTAGGGCGGAGGCGTGAAACGGCGGATTGCATACCGTGACGGTAAATTGCTCGCCGGGCAAAATCATCCCCTTAAAAATACTGTTGGGGTGCAACTGCTGACGCAGACTGATCCGAGACTGCAAACCATTCGCCTCAATCAACTGCTGCGCATTGCGTAAAGCCTTGGCATCAATATCGGCGCCGACACACTGCCAGCCATAGCCCTGTGTGGCCAGCAAGGGATAAACCAGATTGGCCCCGGTGCCAATATCCAGCAGTCGCACCGCCTCACCCGCCAGCCCCTGGGCGGCCAACAGGTCTGCGACATAATGGATGTAATCCACCCGCCCAGGGATAGGTGGGCATAAATAGCCCTTGGGAATATCCCACACCGCCACCCCATAATAGGCTTTAAGCAAGGCCTGATTCAGTGCTTTAACCGCCTTGGGATTCGCAAAATCTATAGAAGCATCGCCATAGGCATTCGGGCGGACAAACGCAGACAAGGGGGCATGCACCTGCACCAGATGCGCAAAGTCATAGCCCGCGCGATGCAGATTTCGTGGATGTAAAGAAGAGGCGCGATCAGAGGTCATGTCAGGGAGGATTATAGAGCATCACCCACCGTCAGCCTTGCCGATCAACATATACTCGCTTCAAAAGTTGTCCCACTAACGAAACTTGATCTTTTTAATCAGATGGTTAGAGGCATCATAAAAATAGGCTTCATAAGAGACTTTTTTAAGCGAGTAAACCTTCTCTATCACCACTTTGTCAGCCCCAATATCCTCTGCTTTGACATACGCCTGACGCACAGCATCAAGCTGCGCGATGGGAATAATTCTCTCGAACTCAAACCCCTCGCCATATTTAAACTCGATGGTGTAGAGCAAATCGTCCCAGCCCAACGTGGCATCGTAGCCTTTTGCCACTCGGGCAATATGCAGATCAGGGTCATGGGCTTCCTCGATACGGATGGCAGCACTGTCCAACAAAACCACACCTGACAGCACCATGGCTCCATAGCCAATCTTGCTGAAAATGCTAATGGAGATTCGGGGCAGCACATACTTCATCAAGTAAGTTGCTGCCACAGCCGCCACGGCCACCAAAAGTCCAATATAAAGCGCCTCCAGCGTGAGTAAACCAAATGAGGCATACAAACATAATTTGACCAGATGCAGGCAGATCTCATTAGCGGCGCGAGTCGCTACAATTTCTTCCTTACTCAAACCATAGCGCAGGTATACGCCATTGAATAACACCCCCACCGCCCCAGTTAACGCTGAAATAAAACCGGCTAGCAATCCGAGCAGCCAGAGCAAATATTTGGAAGGTGCAGGCTTGTTAGCATCTGCGGTCGATGATTTTTTAAAAACATAAGGTAAATTGGAGACCAGAAACAAGGCCATACATAGCTCTATATACATGGGCGCCAAATAACTCAACAACCATGCCCCGATCACCACGCCAATCAATGCAAAGGGCAGAAAGTACTTCACAATGCCCCAGTTGATTTGTTTGAAGAACAAATACAGCTTAGTGACCGAACTGACAGAAGTGCCCACGGATAAGGCCGCAGGCACCTGCACTGCAGGCAAGGCGTAGCCAAGCACCGGGATCAATAGCAGCCCCGCCCCACCGCCACAAATCATGCTTAAAGCAAACGCGACAAAAGCGACCAGAAATATATTGAGGTAAATCATAAGTAGGGCTAAGCCAATAAAAGAATGGTTAAACTCACGCGCAGCAAGCACATAATTGCTAACAGTTTACTGCATCACGCCCCGCTAAAAGCCTACCTTGCAAGCAAAATCACCATACCAATTGCACAATAGGCCCAATCAAGCATAGCCGTTTGCAGCCTTATAGCCACATTGGGTTCTTTAAACACCCACTAGAATTATGGTTTAATGAAAAAAATTGTTTTTTTATTAAGGAGAGGTGTGTATGACGTTGTTTACTAGCTCTAAATTTATTGGTGCATGTATTTTTACAGCATCTCTTTTCAGTACCACAGTTTCACAGGCGGCTACACCAAATTTACTCACTAATCCTGGATTTGAACATCCCTCCAGTGCTTTTCTTAACGCGCTGGTTCCCAATGGCGCTACATGGATTTCTGGTTGGACAGCCACCGGAACCGGCGTACATTGGATGAATGAACAATTAGGCTATTTCACTGACACTGTGGGCAAAGATGCCGTGGATCTTGCGAACTACACCTATAGCAATGGCGGCATTCAGCAAAGCTTTGCTACGGTGATTGGCAGTAAATATACAGTAGGGTTCTCGGGGGCTACCTTCGGCAATCCAACATGGGGAGAAATTACGGCCTTAATCAACGGGGACACTATTGAGACCTACAAACTCTTTAACACCACGAGCGCTTCCAACACTTGGAAATATTTTAGTTTCGATTTTGTAGCGACCAGTGTAACGACGACTTTAGGCTTTAAAAACACGCAGGCAGCGGGGATGCAGTATTCGTTTTTAGATAATGTCAGCGTTTCTGTTGCCCCGGTCCCAGAGCCTGAAAGCTACATGATGATGTTGGCAGGCTTAGGGCTAGCCACTTTAGTCTCTCACCGAAAAACGCGCAAACAAGTTTAGTTATTAAGCCTGAGATCAGTGCCCCGCAGAAACGGGGCATTTTTTTGGACGCAATATAACGCTCAAGCGATGAGACAGCATCTATCGTATAGGGAACTGTCTCTACAAAACTAGTGGTGACTCAAAGACAATCTGGAAAGCAAGTCCATGAGCTCCAGAAACTTGGAGGCGGGTTAAACCCAGCAATGGTTGAATGTTATGCGCACTTAGCGCCGTATCATCAGTGCCGCTACACGAATCGACTCGAAGTTTCCAAAGGTTACGATTTAGTTACGTTCAACCAAAAGAAAAACGGCTCACATTTCTGCGAGCCGTTTTTTGTATTTTGGTAGGGTGTGCGGGGATCGAACCCACGACAAACGGATTAAAAGTTCTCATAATTATGTTTTAAGCTGTTTTAGTAGGATTTTTTGTGTTTTATAAATTACTGATTTAATTAACATTATATTTTAAGACGTTTGAATTATTTTTAGACAATTTTAATCATCTAGGCTACTATACGGCTACTAATTTTTTTAGTAGCCGAAATGTCAAACAAACTCACCAAAAATTTTATTGATTCTATCCCTCATCCTGACGAGGGCCAGATCTTTTTTAGAGACTCTCAATTGAAAGGCTTTGGCTTGAGAGTTGGCTCAAAAAGCAAAGTCTATTTTGCTGAATCCAAGATCAAAAACAAGACCGTAAGATTCACCATAGGCCATCATGGTATTTTCACCCCTGAACAAGCAAGAGCTGAAGCAAGAAGTATATTAGGGATGATGGCGAGAGGGATTAATCCCAATGATGTTGAAAGGGCCAAGAAAGCGAAAAGCGTAACACTCTCAGAAGTTTATGACGCATATCTAAAAGCTAGAGGCAGCTTAAAACCTAGAACGATCTATGATTATGATCGGTTCATGAAAACTCATTTTTTTGAGTGGAACAGTAAACCTATTACTGAAATATCTAAGGACCTCATTGAGCGAAAGCATCGTGAGATCGGAGAACGAAGCGAAGCACAAGCAAATCTAGCCATGCGCTTCATGCGTGCATTGTTTAATTTTGCTCAGGGTCAATACGAGGATACCAATGGGGATCCCATCATTGCAGACAACCCTACAAAGAGACTATCGCAGACACGTTCTTGGTATCGCGTGGATAGCAAGCAATCGCTTATAAAAACGCACGATCTAAATGCATGGTTTAAAGGGGTCTATGCATTACCTACCCTATCTAATGGATCGAATCGATTTGCAGTCAGAGACTATTTATTGCTCTTAATCTTTACAGGCCTAAGACGAGAGGAGGGCCTATCATTGCAGTGGCATGATGTGGACCTGAAAGCCAAAACTTTAACTATCCCAGACCCTAAAAATCGACAACCTCATACATTACCTTTGAGCGATTTTTTATTTGAGCTTTTAAAACGTCGCCATGACGAACCCTTAGAGAAAAACTCCTTTGTGTTCGAAGGTCGAGGTGTGAAGGGTTATATGGATGATCCAAACAAACAAATGAAATTAGTGGTTCAGCATTCAGGCGTTGCTTTTACACCCCATGATTTAAGAAGAACGTTTATAACAATTGCTGAAAGTTTAGATATTTCAGCTTATGCTCTTAAAAGATTAGCCAACCACAAAATGAATAATGACGTGACCGCTGGTTACATCATCGGTGACGCTGAAAGATTACGCGAACCGATGCAAAGAATTACTGATTTTCTGGTACACCACATAAAAAAAGAAAGCTAAGCATGGAGCATTATGCATACCAATTTAAATATTTTGATCCGATCAATGGAAGGCTTCCCGATCCATTTGAGATTGAATATGTTGAACTACTTTATCGAGCAAGAAAGCTTCTAACAAGCTTTACTTCCGATCAATTAAAACTTGCAATTGAAGAGTTAAATTATTTCGTTAGACATAAAAATTTCAAGAACCCATTTATCAACATTAACGCTCGCATTACGATACAAGTAATAGATCATGGTCAGGCTTTAGAAATCATCCCTTCAGATAACACCATTCAAGCTTTTTACTCAAACATAAAAAACGTTTCACTTTCAGAATTTGATTTATTAAGTGCCTTTAGTTGGTCTGAAGTCTTCGCAATGATTACAATTTTTTATGCAGAATTAATCGCTCAATCAATTCACAATATTGAGCATTACAAAGAAAATCAATTCTTTCAAAAACCCACAATTGAAACTGCTTTGAAAAAAGCTAGAGAAAGACTACCAGAAGCGTATCAAGCTCTAGCTTACGCTGAGGTTTTGAATGATCAGGCATATTTATTTGATGTGCTAAAAACTGAAAAGGCACGCAGCGCATTAAAGAAAAAGTACCAAGAAAGATATACCCCTTTTCGTAGTTTAGTTGAGTCAACTTATATCGAGAGTTACTCTAAGCTAAGCGCTCGCGCTGCAGCAAAGAGGATTT
>CAYTIV010000054.1:0-11232 GCA_964437895.1 uncultured Methylotenera sp. | reverse complement strand
AATTTCACCCACCTGCGCATGAATGCCCGCACGCTCACGTATCACCAACAGACCTGGAATCTGTTTAACCTCAAAATACTCTGAAATCTCAGGGTCAGTTTCAGTATTCACCATGCCAAATATGATGTCAGGGTTTTTAGCCGCTGCGGCTTCGAACGTGGGCGTAAAGGCCATGCATGGATCACACCACGGTGCCCAAAAGTCCACAATCACAAAGGCGTTGTTTTCAATGGTTTCTTTAAAATTTTCTTTGGTCAGCGTGACGACTGCCATATGATCTCCAATCCAATCCGGTCAATTGTTTTTATACCTGCATTATTTTAACAGAGGATGCTGCCCACGCTAACCGCTTTTAGCAGCACGCTGCATTTTAGGCGACAGGCTGATCCCACTGACCATTAAAAAACAGTTCGCCTAACGGTTTACGGCTACGCGGTGCGAGCTCGCGTTCTTTAGCCTCACCACTCAGGCTTTCAATTGCTGCAGGATAACCAATGCTGACCATCGCCAGAATCTGGTAACGCGCCGGGACATTAAAGGCAGCTCTGGCTTTGTCTGCATCAAAGCCTCCCATCTGATGAGCCATGAGTCCGTCAGCGGTGGCTTGCAGGCACAGGTTTTCGGTGGCGGCGCCGGTGTCGTATGCCGCCCACTTGTTAGGCTTGTCATTATGACCAAACAGCGTATCGGCGCAGATCAGCAACAGCACAGGCGCATTCACCGCCCACCCCTGATTACCCGGCACCAGGCTGTCAAATGCGGCCTGCCAGGCTTGCAGGTTGTTGGTTTTGTTGCACACGACAAAACGCCAGGGCTGATCACCAAAGCAGGAGGGCGCCCAACGCGCAGCCTCGAGCAGGCTGATGACCTGTGCCTCACTGACAGACTGATTGGCATCATAGGCGCGGCCACTCCAGCGGTCAGCAATCAGTGTGTGAATAGGTTCTTGTGTTGTCGCCGGTTTTTGCATGCGGAGTTCCTTAAAGTTGTTTTTTCAATTGGTATAGCAGTTCCAGCGCCTGTTTGGGGGTCAGATCATCTGGTTGTATGCGTTCAAGTTCTGCGACCACTGGGTGGGCTGGCGGTTCCTCAGCCGGCGCCATACTGGCGAATAAATCGTTCTGTGGCGTCGCCAAGACCGTCTGGTTTTCCAGTTGCTGCAATTTGCGTTTGGCCATCTGTACCACTGAGCGAGGAATACCCGCCAGTTGCGCTACCTGTATGCCGTAACTCATGGTTGCCGCACCCTCTTCTACCTTGTGCAGAAAAACGATGCCCTGGCCATGCTCCACCGCGTCCAGATGCACATTGGCTGCCTGTTTGGCCTCATCCACAATGCGGGTCAACTCAAAGTAGTGTGTGGCAAACAACGTCAATGAGAGGTTCTTCTCTAGCAACTGCTTAGCGACCGCCCAAGCCAGACTCAGGCCATCAAAAGTGCTGGTGCCACGGCCGATTTCATCCAACAGAACCAGGCTGTTGGCGGTGGCGTTGTTGAGAATATTCGCCGTTTCAGTCATCTCTACCATAAAGGTTGAGCGCCCGCCGGCCAAATCATCCGACGCGCCGATACGGGTAAAGATGCGGTCGATCTCGCCCATCACTGCCTGGCTCGCCGGGACAAAACTGCCACAATAGGCCATCAATACAATCAGGGCGGTCTGCCGCATAAAGGTCGATTTACCGCCCATGTTAGGGCCGGTAATCAGTAATAGCTGGCGATAAGGGTTGAGCACCACATCGTTGGCCACATAGGGCTGCGCAATGCTCTCGACCACCGGGTGGCGGCCATGGCGGATCTCTAGGCCGGGCTCCTGACGGAACTGCGGCTGCACATAATCCAGCGCACGCGCACGCTCGGCAAAACAGGCCAGCACATCCAGCGTAGCCACCGCCGTGGCAATGCGCTGCAATTGCGCGATATGTGGCAACAACGCATCTAGCACCTGCTCATACAGCATTTTTTCGCGCGCCAGTGCACGCTCATTGGCACTCAGCACTTTGTCTTCAAACGCCTTTAACTCAGGGGTGATAAAGCGTTCTACATTTTTGAGTGTCTGGCGACGGCGGTATTCTGGCGGCGCACTTTCAGCCTGCAACCGACTGATTTCGATATAAAAACCATGTACGCTGTTGTACTCCACCTTGAGGTTGGCGATGCCGGTGCGCGCTTTTTCTGCGGCCTCAAACTGCAGCAGGAAGTCGCCATGATCAGTCTGTATTGCCCGCAACTCATCCAGCTCAGCATCGTAGCCCTGTGCGATGACCCCACCCTCGCGCAATACCACGGACGGCTCAGGCTGAATCGCTTCTACCAGCAATTGCACGGCCGCTTCAGGCGGTTGCAACTCATTTAATAGCCACTGACACAAGGATGCGCTCACCTGGGGCAAGGCCGCACGCAGAGCGGGCAATTGCAACACACTATCGCGCAAGCCAGACAAGTCACGTGGACGGGCTGACCGCAAAGCCACCCGTGCGCTCATGCGCTCGATATCGCCCACCTGACGCAGGGCCTGTTGCAGTGGTTGATCCAAACACTGCGTCAACAACTCAGCGACAGCAGCATGGCGCAGCTGAATGCTGAGCTGGTCGCGCAAGGGGTGATGCAACCAGTGCCGCAACAAGCGGGCCCCCATCGCCGTCTGCGTGGTATTGAGCAAAGAATACAAGGTGGGGGTAGGCTCACCCCGAATCGTGGTATCAATCTCCAGATTACGCCGGGTAGCGGCATCCAGCTGCAAATAATGTGCGCTCTGCTCTACCCGCAACCCGGTGATATGCGGTAAGGCCGTTCGCTGTGTATGCTTGACGTATTCCAGCAGTGCCCCCGCCGCCATCACGGCAGCCGGCATGTCTGCACAGCCAAAGCCACCCAAGTCGTGGGTGTTGAATTGCTGCGTCAGGCTACGCTGGGCGGTGTCTAGATCAAACTGCCATGGCGCCAGTCGTTTTTTGGCGCAGCGCACCTGTTGCAACACCTCCGTCAACGCATCCTCTGCGACCACCAGCTCCGCAGGGTGTATGCGCTCCAGCTCCTGCATCAAATGCCCAGGTGCGATTTCGCTCAGCACGAACTCGCCCGAAGCCAGGTTGAGTCTGGCTAGGCCGAGCAGCCCTTCTCCACGCGCCACACAAAGCAGCGTATTGTCGCGCGTTTCGTCAAGCAGCGCCGCATCCGTCAGTGTGCCTGGGGTCAGAATACGGGTCACTTCGCGTGCGACCGGGCCTTTGGAGGTCGCGGGGTCGCCCACTTGCTCACAGATGGCAACAGGCTCGCCCAGCTTGGCGAGTTTGGCCAGATATTGCTCAGCGGCATGGTAAGGCAATCCGGCCATCTTAATGGGCTCACCATTGCTGCTGCCGCGCTTGGTCAGCGTAATGCCCAGTAACCGCGCCGCTTTTTCGGCATCTTCAAAAAACAGTTCGTAAAAGTCACCCATGCGATAAAACAACAGCATGTCGGGATACTGTGCTTTAAGCGTCAAATACTGACGCATCATAGGAGTGTGGTTTTCAAAAGACATGGTGCGAATTCAATAGCATTGTGGGATTAAGGCAGTTTTGCCAGAGCCTGTGCATCTTACAACAAATGCAGCCCTCGCCACCATGCCTGAGCGCCTGCGTCAGATCAATGCAGCTAAAGCGTTTAAGTTTTATACTGCACACACTGCTTGGTCATGCGTGAGGAGAACAGCCTGTGAAACTAACCTTTATGGGAGCCACCGGAACCGTCACTGGCTCAAAATATCTATTGCAAGCAGGCAACCAGCGCCTCATGATCGACTGCGGACTGTTTCAGGGACTGAAGCAGCTCAGGCTCAAAAACTGGGCGGCATTACCGGTAGACCCTGCCAGCATCGATAGCGTGATCCTCACCCATGCCCATATTGACCACAGTGGCTATCTGCCATTGCTGGTTAAAAACGGCTTTTCAGGCAAGATTTACTGCAGTGAGGCCACTGCCGAGTTATGCAAGATTCTGCTACCTGACGCAGCACATTTACAGGAAGAAGAAGCCAACTTTGCCAACCGCCGTGGCTTTTCCAAACACCATCCGGCGTTGCCGCTCTATACCCAGGCGGATGCCGCCGCCGCAATCGCGCTGTTATGCCCGATCCCAATGGAACGCGAAACGCTGCTGGCACCAGACCTACGCCTGACCCTACTGCCCAGTGGTCATATTCTTGGTTCCAGCTTTGTGCAACTCCGACACGCCGAGAAAACCGTGGTGTTCTCGGGGGATATCGGCCGTCCCAACGATGTGCTGATGTACCCGCCGGCCGCCATCAGGCAGGCAGATTACCTGATTGTAGAA
This sequence comes from uncultured Methylotenera sp., assembly GCA_964437895.1. GTDB lineage: Bacteria > Pseudomonadota > Gammaproteobacteria > Burkholderiales > Methylophilaceae > Methylophilus. The sequence goes on along the minus strand of CAYTIV010000054.1, from coordinate 6,914 downwards.
TCTACCTACGGTAACCGACTGCATCTCCATGCCGATCCCGCCGCGCAGCTCACTCGCATTATCCAGAGCACCTACCAACGCAAAGGGGTGATCGTGGTGCCCGTGTTTGCGGTCGGGCGTGCGCAGGAACTGCTGTACTACATCCATACCTTAAAAATGGCGGGCAGCATCCCTGACGATATCCCGGTCTATCTCAACAGTCCGATGGCTGTCGAAGCCACGCATATTTATCATCATTATCACCAGCAGCACCGGCTGGGGCAGGAAGAGGCCGCTGTGCTGTTCCATACGGCACAGCTGGTTACAGATATAGAAGCCTCCAAGCGACTGAATACACTGAGTGGCCCCATGATTATTCTGTCTGCCAGTGGCATGGCTTCAGGTGGGCGGGTGGTGCATCACTTGAAAGCATTTGCCCCTGACCCACGTAACACCATCCTTTTTGTCGGCTTTCAGGCGGCAGGTACGCGTGGCTATGCCATGCTGGACGGGGCCAAAAGCATCAAGATACATGGTGAATATGTGCCCGTGCATGCCCGTGTCGAAACCATCTCGGACCTTTCGGCCCACGCGGACTATCAGGAGATTCTGGACTGGTTAAAAGCGTTTGATCAGGCGCCCAAACACACCTTTGTCACACATGGCGAGCCGGTCGCAGCAGATGCGATGCGCATGCATATTCAGGAGACACTGGGGTGGACTGTCACGGTCCCAGAGTATCTGCAGACCGTGACGTTAGACTAGGACTTATTGCGCGTTCGCGGATTTGAGGCGCTCACTGAGGTGAGGCGCACAGACTTGCAGCATCTGGCCAAATACTTTTGGGTTGGCGGCGACGATATTACCGGTACGCAACCAGGTTTCATTGCCTTCAAAGTCACCGACAATACCGCCGGCTTCCTGCACCAGCAAGGCACCCGCAGCGATATCCCACGGTGAAAGGTTGATTTCGAAGAAGCCATCAGTGAAGCCGGCAGCGACATAAGCCAGATCCAGTGCAGCAGAACCCGGACGACGCAGACCAGAGGTTTTCTTGGCCATATCGCGGAAGATATTGATGTAGGTTTCAAGATAGCTGAAATCTTTGAACGGGAAACCGGTAGAGATCAGGGCCTCTTGCAGTTTGGCACGTTGCGTCACACGGATACGGCGGTTGTTCAAAAAAGCACCACTGCCTCTTGTCGCAGTAAACAGGTCATTGCGCACAGGGTCGTACACCACAGCCTGGGTCAGCACGCCTTTTTCTTGCAAGGCGATAGAAATACAGTACGCCGGAAAGTTGTGCAGGAAGTTGGTCGTCCCATCCAGCGGATCGATAATCCAGATGCTGTCAGACTCGGTGTTGGACTTACCGCTCTCCTCACCATAAAACCCATGGTGGGGGTAGGCATCCTTCAACACGGCAATGATGGCCTCTTCCGCATTGCGATCGACCTCACTGACAAAGTCGTTGGTGTCTTTTTGCTCGATTTTCAGAGTACCGATATCGAGCGCGGCACGGTTAATGATTTTGCCCGCTTCGCGTGCGGCGCGAATGGCGACATTCAGGGTTGGATGCATGCTGTGTGATCTTGATTCAACTGATAAAATGCTATTTTAGCTTTTTACACGCTTAGCCACAAACACAACGGCAACTTTTATCCATGTCCCCTACATTTGAATCCCCTCTCTTTGCAAATATCCGCGTGGTTTTATGCCAAACCAGCCATCCGGGCAACATCGGCTCTACGGCCCGCGCCATGAAAACCATGGGGCTGCATCGCCTTTATCTGGTGCGCCCCAAACACTTTCCAGATGCAGAAGCCAACTCACTGGCGGTGAACGCTGGCGATGTGCTGGAAGATGCCATCGTGACCGAAACCCTGGAGGATGCGCTGGCAGATTGCCAGTTTGTGATCGGGGTCAGTGGCAAGGAGCGCTCGCTGTCACAACAGGTGATGACCGTGCGTGAAGCCGCGCAGGAGGTCAAACATATCGCCGGCGAAAGCCAGGTGGCACTGGTGTTTGGCACCGAGATGAGTGGCCTGACCAATGCTGAGGCCGACCGTTGCCACGTATTGGCGACCATCCCGGCCAATCCCGAATATACCTCGCTCAATCTGGCGCAGGCGGTACAAGTCATGTGTTACGAAATCCGCATGGCGGTGACGACCGGTGCGCTGCATTACACCGAAAAAGCGTCAGAACTGGCGACGCAGGATGACCTAGAGCGGTTCTACGAACATCTGCGAGAAGTGCTGGAACACATAGGCTACATCAATCCGCGCGCGCCCAAAAAACTGTTTGAGCGCCTGCGCCGCCTGTATGGCCGCACCCGTCTAGAAAAAGAGGAAGTGAATTTGCTACGCGGGATTCTGACCCTGAGTGTGAACCCGAAAAAACACAGTAAATACTAATAATTCAACAACTAAACCAGTATTTAATCGCGCACAATCGGGCTCAGGCCAATCTTTTGCCTGGCTTGGTTGCAAATTTCTGAGCCTGCATCAAACTCGCGGCAGGTACTGGAGCGCAAGCTGTAAATCTGGCAGCCAACCGACTGCCCGACCTCGCCCTGCAAGGCCACGCAACGCACAGGGTGCTGTTCGGTGCCCTGCATGCATACATAAGTGTCATTCACTTTGCGAGTCAGGTGCACCGGCACAGTACCCATAGGGTGTGCATCCGTTTCTGCCCAGTAAAACGAGACGCGAAAACTGGCGCAACAGGCCCCACAAGACTGGCAAACATCTGACATGAACGCAAACAGGGAACAAAAACTTTATTTTACCGGCATGCGTGCTGGCCTCCAATGTCATTTTTAGCCGCCCACTCAAGTTGTGGCATAATGCGCGCATGTTTAAACACCTTAAAGAAGACATCTCCATTGTGTTTGACCGCGACCCTGCGGCGCGTACGCATTTCGAGATTCTGACCACGTATCCAGGGGTACATGCCTTGATTCTGCACCGCATGAGTCACTGGTTATGGGGACACCGTCTTTATTGGTTGGGGCGCGCGCTGTCCCACTTTGGGCGTTGGATCACAGGCATTGAGATCCACCCCGGCGCCACCATTGGTCGCCGCGTTTTTATTGACCATGGCATGGGTGTCGTTGTAGGTGAAACCGCCATCATTGGCGATGATTGCACGCTTTACCATGGTGTCACGCTGGGCGGCACCAGCTGGAACAAGGGCAAGCGCCACCCTACCCTAGAGGCCGGTGTGGTGATTGGTGCAGGCGCCAAAGTATTGGGGCCGATCACCATCGGTAAAAATGCCAAAATCGGCTCCAACGCTGTCGTCGTTAAAGATGTGCCTGAAGGGGCCACCGCTGTGGGCATCCCTGCCCGCATTCTGGAAGAAGAAAAAGCCAAGCAGCGTCAGGACGCCGCGCAAAAGATGGGATTCAACGCCTACGCTGTGGGCAACGATGAAAATGACCCAATGATCAAGGCCATCAACAGCCTGCTGGACCATGCGCACAAGCAAGAAGCTGAGATTGCCGAACTCAAGACCCAGCTGGCTAAACTCCATGATGCTGAGACCGACAGCAACGTGGGCCTTGCCTTTGCACGCAAGCCTGAATAAGTCTTCACGGCGAGGCCACACCTCCGCTGAACTTTCCATCGCCAATAATTGACTAAAACAGTAGGTTATTATACAATGTGCTTCTGTTTAACAAGGTCACCTCATCATGCGATTAACTACCAAAGGTCGTTTTGCCGTCACCGCAATGCTGGACATTGCGCTTTATGAAGCGGACAAGCCAGTGACGTTGGCCGGCATCAGTGAGCGTCAAAGCATCTCGCTGTCCTACCTCGAACAGTTATTCAGCCGTTTGCGCAAGCAGGGTCTAGTGTCCAGCGTGCGCGGCCCTGGTGGCGGTTACCGTATTGCCAAGGCGCACCACGAGATCTCAGTGTCCGACATCATCACCGCGGTGGACGAACAAATTGATGCAACGCAATGCGGTGGCAACGAAAACTGCCATGATGAAGGTCCATGCATGACGCATGAACTGTGGGCATCATTGAACAGAAAAATTCTAGACTACCTGTCAGGTGTCAGCCTGGCCGACATGGTCAACATGCAACAGAAAAAAGGGGCAGGCACCGTGGTCTTCACCCCCAGAAAATGTGACGAAGCCACAATTGCAGCCTAATCTCCGGTCATGACCGTACACACTGTGTTTATGGATCACAACAGCACCACGGCACTCAAGCCGGAGGTGTTGGACGCCATGCTGCCGTGGATGACGCAGACCAGCGGTAATCCGACCAGCCGCCATATCTATGGCCGCAACGCGCGTGATGCCATGGAACTGGCACGTAAGCAGATTGCAGAGTGTGTGGGGGTGCAAGCCGCCCAAGTCGTGTTTACCTCCGGCGGCACTGAGGCCAACAATTTTGCCATCAAAGGCATTGCGGCCAACCTCACCCCATCACAATTGCTGATCAGTGCAATTGAGCATCCTTGTGTATTACGTCCGGCGCAGTCCCTAGCTTGGCAGCAATGGCAGGTGAACACGCTGGCAGTGAATACAGATGGCGTGGTTGATCTTGATCAGGCGGCCACGCAGATTAAACAAAGACCCGGACTGGTTTCAGTCATGCTGGCGAATAATGAAACCGGTGCCTTGCAACCGGTGGCCGAACTGGCCGCGTTAGCCAAAGCGCATGGCGCGCTCATGCATACGGATGCGGTACAGGCCTTAGGCAAATTGCCGGTAGACATGAACTCCTTAGGGGTACACGCCATGACACTTTCCAGCCACAAATTGGGCGGACCGGTTGGCGTGGGTGCACTGATTTTGGATAAACGCGTGGACATTGCTCCGTTGCTGCATGGCGGGGGCCAGGAGCGCGGCCTGCGCAGTGGCACTGAAAATGTGGCCGGGATTGTGGGCTTTGCCCGCGCTTGCCAGCTGGCCATGGACACGCTGGAAACACGTGACAGCCACACCCGACAATTACGTACACAGCTGGAAACCGGCTTGAATAGCCTGGGGGCGACACTGTTTGCCGCCCATGCGGACCGTTTACCCAATACCAGCTTTTTTGCCATCCCCAACATCGAAGGCGAAACCCTGGTCACCGCACTCGATAAGGCCGGCTTTGCCGTGGCTAGTGGGTCGGCCTGCTCCAGCGACAGTACAGAGCCTAGCCATGTTTTACTGGCCATGGGCGTAGACCCTGACCTGGCCAGAGGCGCCGTGCGGGTGAGCCTGGGGGCACAGAATAGCAGTGAAGAGATACACCAGTTTTTAGCCGCGCTGCAACAGGAAGTGCAGCGACTAAAAGGATTTAATGCCATTGCGGCATAGATTTTTATTGAAAGAGCATGAAACATGTCTGATAGAAAGCCGATTTATCTGGATTACTCTGCGACCACACCGGTAGACCCGCGTGTTGCGCAAAAAATGATTCCATTTCTGACCGAAGACTTTGGCAACCCTGCATCACGCAGCCACCCTTATGGCTGGACTGCAGAGCATGCCGTAGAAAATGCACGTGAAGAAGTGGCCAAACTGGTCAACGCTGACCCGCGTGAAATCGTGTGGACATCAGGCGCCACGGAATCCAACAACCTCGCCATCAAGGGCGCGGCACACTTTTATGCCGGCACCAAAGGTAAGCACATCATCACCTCTGCCACAGAGCACAAGGCCGTATTGGACACCGTGCGTGAACTGGAGCGTGAGGGCTATGAGGCCACCTATCTGCAACCAGAGCCTGATGGCCTGATCAGCCTAGAGAAATTCAAGGCAGCGATTCGCCCAGATACCGTGCTGGCCTCCATCATGATGGTCAATAACGAAATCGGTGTCGTACAGGATATCGAAGCGCTGGGTAACCTCTGCCGCGCCAATAATGTGATTTTTCACGTCGATGCCGCCCAAGCCACTGGCAAGGTCGAGATCAACCTGGAAAAACTGCCTGTAGACCTGATGAGTTTTTCAGCCCACAAGACCTATGGCCCCAAAGGCATCGGCGCCTTGTACGTGCGCCGTAAACCACGTATCCGCATCGAAGCACAAATGCACGGCGGTGGTCATGAGCGCGGCATGCGTTCCGGGACGCTGGCCACCCACCAGATCGCAGGCATGGGCGAAGCCTTCCGCATCGCCCGTGAAGAGATGGACACTGAAAATGCGCGTATCCGTACCCTGCGTGACCGTCTGCTCAAAGGCTTGCTGGAGATCGAGGAAACCTATGTCAATGGCGACCTAGATCACCGTGTCCCGCACAACCTCAATGTCAGCTTCAACTATGTTGAGGGCGAATCGCTGATCATGGCGATCAAGGACATCGCTGTGTCCTCCGGCTCGGCATGTACCTCCGCCAGCCTGGAACCGAGCTATGTATTGCGTGCCTTGGGCCGCTCTGACGAGCTGGCGCATAGCTCCATCCGCTTCAGTATTGGCCGCTTTACCACCGAAGCCGATGTGGACTACACCATCGAGCTGCTGAAGACCAAAATTGGAAAACTGCGTGAACTGTCCCCATTATGGGAGATGTTCAAGGACGGCATTGACCTGTCTAAAGTGGAATGGGCAGAACACTAAACAACGCATGTTCACGGCCTGACCCGGCCATGAACGCTGTACTTTAAGATTGATTCAGAAACTATTTTTAAGGATTAAATCGCGCACCACTGTGGATACCGCGCTTTAATCGATAGGAGCAACAACATGGCTTACTCAGATAAAGTATTAGATCACTATGAAAACCCTCGCAACGTCGGCTCGCTCGATAAAAACGACCCGAATGTAGGCACCGGCATGGTCGGCGCACCAGCTTGTGGCGACGTGATGAAGTTGCAGATCAAGGTGAATGATGCTGGCGTGATCGAAGATGCCAAGTTCAAAACCTATGGTTGTGGCTCTGCCATCGCTTCAAGCTCACTGGTCACAGAGTGGCTGAAAGGCAAGA
>CAYTIV010000053.1:0-11771 GCA_964437895.1 uncultured Methylotenera sp. | reverse complement strand
AACCGTTCCATTTACCGAGTAACTGCCTGAAAGAATTCTGATGGTTCCCCCTGTGGCGAGAGAGTGCTCAAAGAAAAACCCTGTGTTATCTCCTACCTGATCAATGAACACGACGTTAGTGACGCTGTTAGTGACTGCAGTAGTAAAATGAAAAGGACCCGTTGCGCCCAAACTGGTTTGAATCTCATATACATCGACAAAGGTGACTTGATTCAGCACATCATCAAATTTAAAAATACCGGTTGGTGCATATGAATTATTATTATCAAATTCAAAATATGAGCCCGAGTCAAACTTATAGGTAATCACAGCTGCATTTGCCGTCATTCCAAACATCATTAACACAAAGCATAAAAATAATTTCAACTGCCGCATTTACTCCCCCTGATTAGAATTAACAACAAAGAGTGCATCATACATTCATCATTATCGAAATATATTCTTACAACTGCAAGGTTAAGTAATCAGCAAGATTGTGGCTCGTGATATTTACACGAAACAAGGTTTCAAGCCTTGTGGTAGTTTCTAACAATATACGGAGTTACTGCTGGCCCGTAAAACGTTTGATATCGCGCATCTGGCGCTTGGTCGGACGGCCTACGCCACGGTCGCGCTCTGCATACTGACCCTCACCCGTGGCCTGTGCCTGCGCACGGATGCGCACACTTTCTTCGGTCTCGCGATAAAGCAAGGCCGCTTCAGGCGCCCCGCGCCTGACGGTGCTCAAGGCCAGCACTTCGACCTCAATCTGCATATCCTTGTTTTTGATACTGACCCGCATGCCAGGCTTCATTTCACGGGCGTTTTTCGCACGGTCGCCATCGATGCGCACTTTGCCGCCATCGACGGCATCAGAGGCTAGGCTGCGGGTTTTAAAAAAGCGGGCAGCCCACAGCCATTTATCGAGACGACAGGTGTCATCTTTTTCTACTGGCGCTTCTTGCTTGCGATGATGGGTACGCGGCATGGACTTAGTTCCCTGTTAAATCCTGATGCTGTTGGATATAGGCCATGCGTGCCTGATTACGCTCCAGCGTCTGGCGATAGCTGGCCAGCGCCGCCTGCGCACGGGCCATCAAGCTCTCGCCTGCGTAGGTGCCGTCGGCCTCCTGTACGCCCGCCTCACAGTCAGTCAGGTGACCGATGCCCTCAAGCACATGGTCAATCGCAATGATTTTGAACATACCGTTATTGACCGCCGTGACCACCGTCTCATCAAGCACCAGGTGGCGCTGATTGCGTTTAGGGATGATGACGCCCTGCTCACCGTTGAGGCCCAGTGCCTGACACACACGGAAGTAGCCTTCGATTTTTTCGTTGACGCCGCCAATCGGCATGACTTCACCAAACTGGTTCAACGCGCCGGTCACTGCCATACCTTGCTTGATGGGCAGCCCCGTCAGCGCAGACAACAGGGCAAACAGCTCCGCACAGGAAGCCGAGTCGCCCTCCACGCCGTTATACTCCTGCTCAAACACCAGTGAGGCGCTCAAGCTCAATGGAGCCAGCGCCCAAAAACTGGCGCTCAACCAGTTTTGCAGAATGTAGATGCCCTTGTCATGCGTAGGGCCGCTCATATTGACCTCGCGGTCTATGTTGATGACGCCACTGCGGCCGGGGTAACAACGGGCCGTAATGCGAATCGGCGAGCCAAAACTGGCATCGCCCAGCTCGATATGGGTCAGGCCGTTGACCTGCCCCACCACGCTCCCATGCACCTGAATCAGCAACTCGTTATCGATAATGGAGTCACGGATCTGTGTTTCAAAAAACTGCTGACGCAATAAACGGGCAGACAAGGCCTGTTTGACATGCACATCGGTGATCAATCGTGCATCGGCGGCCACAGCGACGCTTTCATGCATCAACTGGTCCAGATGGGCAAAACGGGTACTAATACGCCCTTGATCCTCTTCGAGGCGGTGCATGAACTGCAGCAGCACGTTCACCGCCGCATTGCTAAAATGCGGCAACACCAGTTGCTGGCATTTGCGGGCGATATAGCCGGCTACCCAGGCGTAATTTTCTAGTGTGGCGGGCACGCGGTCTTCAAACTCGACCTTGATCGGAAAAAAGTCAAAGAAATCGGGCTGCGCTTCTAGGCAATCATAGTAATCCTCGCGGCTGGCGATCATCACCACTTTGACATGCACTGGTAAGGCGCCATGACGATTGCCGCCAGCGCCTTGCTGCGCGTGATTGGCCCAGTCTTCAATCTGTACTTCACGGTTACGCATCAAACGGTACAGCTTTTCCAGCAAGGCACTGCCATTGCCTTCATCCTGCATCAGGTCACGTAGGTGCAGTAACAGCATGCCGCCATCGGCCTGATGCACACTGCCAGCGCGCAACCGCAAAAATTCCGGCCATTGCGCAGCCTCACCGACGGCGGTTTCCAGCATGCCAAACAAGGCAGCAAATCCGGGATCGCGGTCTTCAACGACCGGCTGCTTGACCCCGGCAGTCAGATTGGCGCGCTGATCCACCAGCAGGTTGACGCGAAAACGCGACAGAAATCCTTCATTCACCAGGCTGTCGGCACCACTTTCACTGTCGTTACCCAATTGCTGCCAGGCCTGCAGATAAGCCAGCACCTCAGGCTTGATAATATTGAAAAACGGCGACAGTTTGGCGCTACTCAATTGCGAACGCAAACTATCTACACGCTCCTCCAGCCAGGTCTCAGCCTGTGATAGATTGACCTGCCCATTGGCATCTAGCCATTGCTGCATCTCGCTAATCAAAGCTTTGATAAAGGATTCCATCACGGTGCGCAGCTGCGCCCCCAGCCCAGCAGGCAACTTGATGTAATGCGCACAGGACTGCTGACTAAAGTCATACAGCGCCACCAGATCGGTCAAAGCGCTGTCTATGCCGGTGACGGCGGAGGCCTTCATGGCCGCCAGCGTCAACCCCGCCCGCCCTGAACCAGGCGTGCCTAGCACCAGCACATTGGCTCCCGCCTGTGGCAGCGATAAGCCCATCATCAGGGTTTTCTGGGCCTCAGGCTGTAGCTTCCAGCCATAATCCGTGAGGCTCAACTCGGCCGCTTCCAGCAGCTCGGCCGTGGACTCAAAGGACATGGGCGACAGTTTGTAGGAAACGGTCATTTCTTCAGGACTGAGTACTTGGATCATGTAGGCAGTTTCCATTGTTGTTTTGCTTGTTCATCGGATGCCCGGGCTTCTACCCAGTGCTCACCGAATGCGCCGATCTCTTTTTTCCAGAACGGGGCCTCGGTTTTCAAATAATCCATCATAAAGGCGCATGCCTCAAACGCGGCCTGCCGGTGCAGACTGGTGGTGGCCACCAGCACAATTTGCGCCTGCGCCGGCAAGGTGCCTACCCGGTGTATCATGCGCACACCCAGCAAGGGCCAGCGCGCTGCGGCCTGCTGTGCAATCTGGCCTAAGGCTTTTTCTGTCATGCCGGGATAATGCTCAATCACCATGGACTCCAGCGCGCCATCATGCGCGACTTCGCGCACCAGACCGACAAAGCTGACCAGTGCACCCGCCGCAGGGCTCGCCTGCCTTAGACCTTGCAATTCGGCCGCGAGATCAAAGTCTTCAGCCTGCACGGTCACATCGAGCATCAGCGGCGTCTCCACATTAACCTCCGGTCACAGGCGGGAAAAATGCCACCTCATCACGCTCATTGATCAGCGCCAGATCATCGACCAGCTCATGGTTGATGGCGGCACGCACGACGCCACTGCCATTAAACAGTTTTTGCCAGGTTTCGCCGCGGCCAGAGAGCCAAGCTTTAAGCGCGATGATAGTGGTCACGCCTTCCGGCAGCGTCACGTCCTCAGAGGAGTAGTTGACGACTTCTTTGATGCGGGCGAAATATAAAATGGTGATATTCATGTCGGGGGTTACTTTCCAGCCTCGTCTAATTCATCCAGCATTTCCAGGGGCTCCAGCCCGGCAGACTGCGCCAGCTCGACTTTTTCGATTTGGGCAAAGCGTCTGGAGATTTTCTGGCTGCTGATGTGCACATCCTGTGCGTTTTCATGGGCCTGACGGATATTATCGGCCAGTTTTTTCATACGGGTATCAAAACGGTCAAAATCCTTGCTGAGTTTGCCCAGCTCGTCCTTGATGATATGGACCTGCTTGCGCATCTCGACATCCTTAAGCACGGCACGGGCCGTGTTCAGCACCGCCATCAAGGTAGTGGGCGAGACCATCCATACGCGCTTTTGCATGGCGTAATCGACCACATCGCGATGGTAAGCATGGATCTCGGCAAACACGGCTTCAGCCGGGATAAACATGACCGCACCATCTGAGGTTTCGTTGGCAATGATGTATTTGCTGCTGATGTCGTCGATATGTTTTTTAATATCCGCTTTGAATGATTTAGCCGCCTGCGCCTGCACCAGCTCACCTAGCTGGCTATCAATCATGCGGTGATAGTTTTCCAGCGGAAACTTGCTATCCACGGCCACCGTACCGGTGGGCTCGGGTAAAAACAAGGCACAATCCACACGCGTACCATTGCTTAAAGTATGTTGCATGGCAAAACTGCTGGCGGGCAATACGTTGCGTACCAGACCTTCCAACTGCACCTCGCCATAAGCCCCGCGGCTGCGTTTATCGCCCAACAACTCTTGCAAACTGACCACACTCACACTCAGGCCGTCAATTTTCTTTTGTGCTTCATCAATGGTGGCTAAACGCTCCATCACACTGATGAAAGTCTCGTTGGTTTTTTTAAATCCTTCTTCCAGCCGCTCAGAGACCTTGCCGCTCATTTCTTCCAGCCGCGTGTCTACAATTTTGGTTAAGGATTCTATGCTTTGGGTCAGGCTTTGCGTGGTGGTTTGCAAGGCCGTTTTAAGCAGATTTTGTTGCAACATGCCCTGCTCGGACAAGCCATTACGCAAGCTGAGTGCCAGTTGCTCACTGCTCTGGCTTAGGTGATCGCGTTGCGCTACTTGTAAAGCCTGCATGGCGGTACGGGTGGCCGTCAGTTCTTGCGACAGCTGGTTGCGCAGGCGGTCCTGCTGCTCAGTATTGAGGCTGTGCAGACGATCTGCCAGCTGATTCAGAGACTGATGCATCTCGCTCATCATCAGGCGGTGTTTTTCTTCGAGCTGTTGTGTCAGCATTTGTGCCAGCGCTTGCTGGGAGGCTTGTTGCTGACTGCGCGATTGCCAAACCAGCACGGCGACAATCAACAGCAACAGGATGATTTGAATAATTTGAAGCGTCATGTCGGCATTATAGCCGATGACGGAGTGCCCTAGAGGGGCACCCGATAAATTCGCCAGCCCGGAAAGCAGGTCTCCGGCTGGCGCGTGCCACCGCGATTCAGGCGTTAGTGGGCATGGGCATGCAAACCGGGGGCACCGTGTGCCTTGGCCAGCCACTGCATCTCGGAGGGGTTGTGCTCCATATCCCCCAGGTCCGCATAATCCACATGCTGATACAGACTGAGCGCCGTCAGAGAGGTATGCGGCGCGACTTCTACCGGCTGTGTACTTTTGAGTGCCGGTTGTAATGCTTGCAGCTGAATACTGACCTGGTGCTGCGGATAGGTGTAGTCTATGCGTGCAGGCAGTTTCAGTGCCGGAATCCACCACACCTCGCTCTGAATACCGTTACCCAGCACTCCGCTGTATTTTTCGACCGCATAGCCATATTGCATGGGCTGCGTAGCTGCGTCTTTTTGCAGGCTGGCCAGCTCACTGTCGGTGATCATCTGATTTTTCAGTTGCCAAAACGCGTCATCGGTCTTGATGGCCAGCAGCTTTAAATCCACATCGGCGTAATCAATGGCACGACGTTCGTCATGCATCAAATAGACATAATGATATTGGCCCGCCGGTTTTTTTTGCCACAGACTGCTGTTATGAGCAGGCTCACCGTTCTGGTAGAGGTGGCGAATTTCGACCTGATCGTCTTCACGCATCAACCACCACTGCACGTGTTTGGCTGCGTCGGCCTGGCATGGCATGGCGCATTGCACCGTCTCATAACGCGCATGGACCAGTGATTCAGCCTGGGCCGTCAACCCCGTCAGTGCCAGCCACAATAGTCCAGCAGATTGTTTCAGTTTCATGATGTTTCCATTCACACAAAGGGATCAGGGCAGCCCATGGCCGCCCTGTGATTACACGTCTAGTCTAGGTTTAGTTAAAAGCCAAACGCTTCTTTCATCACTTGGTAGATATAGCTTTGCTCTTGTACGCCATGTACCAGATAGGCTTTAGGGCCAATGGCGTAGATAGCCACTTCTTCACCGGCATGGGTTTCAGAGCTCAGTGGTACCAGCGCTTCCTGATGGAAATCAGGATCTTCGGTATCCACTGCCGTCATATCCACGGCACGGCCAGCCACCACCGCTTCATTATAAACGGCATCGCCTGGCGCATTGGTATGGAAACCTGGGCCATTAGCAAAGCTCACTGTCGTGTAAGGCTTGCCATCTGCTGCCAGGGTAGGCGCAGTTTTGCCAGGCTCAACCACTTTACCCAAAATTGGGTTACCACGTTTAGGGTAGCCACCGATGGTCAGTGTATGGCTGTGGTCAGCGGTCACGATGATCAATGTATCGTTCAGGTTCACCTTAGATGCCGCTTCACGCACGGCATCAGACAATGCAACCGTATCCTTAAACGTACGGTAGGCATTACCAGCATGTGAAGCATGGTCGATACGGCCACCTTCTACCATCAAGAAATAACCGTTCTGATTTTTCTTCAGAATATCAATCGCCTTACCTGTCATCTGCGCCAGAGAAGGTTCACCCGCGATGTCATTCGCACGATCTTGCTCGTATTCCATGTGCGATGGATTGAATAGGCCCAGCACTTTATTGGTGGTGGCTGGATTCAGCGCATCAAAACCAGCTTGGTTCTCGATGTAAGCACCACCGAATTTGTTGACATACTCTTGAGTCAGATTGCGGCCATCGGTACGACGACCTTTGGTGCCTTCAATATCGGTGATGCTGTTTGGCAAGAAGTAGCTACGGCCACCGCCAAACACCACGTCAATGCCATCCCCCAGCTTGCCGGCGCCAAAGTTGTCTACCAGTTGTGCCGCAATGTCTTTCACACCGTTAGTGGCTGCCGCTGCAGACAGGTTGGCGTTAGCCTCCCAGTCACGGTTAGAGATATGGGCATACGTAGCCGCGGGTGTTGCGTGGGTGATACGCGCAGTAGACACCACACCTGTCGCCTTGCCTGCTTGTTCGGCCTGCTCCAGCAATGTCGTCACCTTGTTGGCGTTTAATACCGTTGGGTTAGGCTCGTTACGGGCCACAGACTGATTGAGTGACAGAATGCCGTCATTGGTTTTCACGCCAGAGATCATGGCGGTCATGGTCGGCGCAGAGTCCGCTGTTTGCTGGTTGGTGGAATAGGTTTTAGACAAGGCAACGTATGGAAACGCTTCAAACGCCAGCTTATGACGCTCACCATCAATGCCCTTCAGTTGACCTTCAAAAATACGCGCACCGGTCACGGTAGAAATGCCCATGCCGTCACCGACAAACAAGATCACGTTTTTGGCTTTGCGTGCATTGGGTACCAGTTTTTTGCTCTCGTTGAGGCTGGCTGCACCATCATTGAGCCAGAACTGTGCATCTTCCGCCAAAGCGACATTAGAGATCAGTTGTGAACCCAGCAGCATGGCAACCAAGGCAGTGCGTTTCATGTTGAATAAAGACATGGTGTTTTCCTTCTTTAGAATCGGTATTGTAAGTTATGCGTAGCGGCGACGGATGACGAAAGCGATCAAGCCCAGGCCAGCCAGCATCAAGGCATGTGTATCCGCCTCAGGCACGGCAGAAACCGTTTGCAGGCTGACGTTATCCACGCCCAGTTGCAAACTGTTCTGATTGGCCACGGTGGCAAAACGCAGCACATAGCTACCGCCGGCAGCCAGGCTGCTGCTCAGGTCAAACTGATAGTTCAGGTAAGTGTTGGCCACCAGGCTACCGTTGGCGCCGCCCACGTACAGGGTCTGCAAAATGTCCGTGCCATGTGTAGAGAAAGGATCGCTGCCTGCCTTGAGCAGATCTACGCGCACATGCTGGTTGGCGTGATCAGTCGCATCGACGCGATAGTCCAGACCTGCGGCATCCACCACGCTGCCGGCGGCTTGGTTGTTCACAAACATCTGAAAGCTCAGCGTCGCTTGCCCCACCGCTGCGGTCGTGAAGGACTGATAAAGCACATTGCTGGCCAAACCGTAGTTATCCAGTAAGCCATAATAGTTGCCCTGCGCCGCGCCTACAGTTGCGCTGCTGGTCACTTCAGACACGAGGCCCGTCTGTGCCAGTACGCTGCCTGAGATCCCCTGCTCGGCCACTTGCCAGCCAGTGATGTCATAGGCATCGGCACCCGTGATTTCAAAGCCGCCGTTTTGAATCAATTCCGCCGCTTGTGCCTGCGACAGCATGGCTGCGCCCAGCACCCCGGCCATTACCCAAGGTTTAAGTTTCATAGTATTTATCCTCTCCATACGCTAACGATGTGGCGCACTGCTCTCTCATACAGCCCGCAATCAGTGCTGCTGTAGGCATTTTTGAAAAAATGTATGTCAGAGAGGTTTCACTGACGTGAAGCTTATGTGACGGGCCTGACTACGCCATCAAGATATGTCGTGCGACGCTAAAGAAAAAGCCCCGCAAAGGCGGGGCTATAAAGAGACTTTAAACTTGAAAAACACGCCACTCACACACGGCGGCTCTCACTTCAAAACCTGCAACGGTGATTGTTTCAGATTGTGTCGCGAGATCATCGCTGTACGCTTGTGATGTTGTTAGAATACTGAGCGCAGAGGTCCGTCACAATGACCCGTTCGGGTCAGTCATCTGCGCTGATCTCTGGGGAGCGACATGTTAAAACTTAAACTGATATTGGGCTTTTGGCTGGCCAGCCTGACCCGAAAACTCAAAAATAATTTTTACCTCTATTTGGCGCTGTTATTCAGCGTCGTTATCTTGCTCGATGCTGCCGTGTTTCATGTTGGCCAAAACATGCGCGACAAAGCCTTTGACCTGATGGTGAAAAACCGCATCCTCAAACCGGCAGCAGACCCCAGCATTGTCATTATCGATATCAACGAAGCCAGTCTGGATGCCATGGCCAAAGAGTATGGCCGCTGGCCCTGGCCGCGCCAAGTGATAGGCGAACTGGTGGAAAACCTGCAACAGCAACAGCCTCGCGCCATCGTATTCGATATCGTGTTTTCGGATGCAGACATCTACAACCCGGACAGCGACAGCTACTTCAACGACGTCATCAGCCAGTGTGCTGTCTGTTACTTTCCGCTGCTGCGGCTAGACCCCAGCCAGGACGCTCAAAGCCAATTACGCTATGCGCAGATTCCGGGCCTGACTGCGGCCGCAGAGGTGGATCAGGCCGCTACGTTTGCCGCCATCCCCCCCTACTTCAAGGGCGCCTGGAAAGCCGGCCGACTGGGCACGCATAACGTCTATCCAGATAACGATGGCGTGGTGCGTGAATACCGTATGCGCCATCAGGACAGAGGCTGGACGTTACCAGCATTGCCACTGGTGATTGCCGAGGGGATGCGCGATGACACCCACGCGCTGCCCGATGACATGCTGCTCAACTGGCGCGGCAAACCGTTCACTTACCATTTTGTCAGCTTTAGCGAGGTCTACAATGACCTCACCAGCGCCCATCCACAAGGCGCCAAACAGGCGTTTAAAGACAAAATCATCATCATAGGCTCTACCGCACCGGCGCTGTTTGATATCAAGCCCACCGCCATGGACAAGCAATTTCCCGGCGTAGAGATTCTAGCCACGGCGCTAGACAACAGCCTGCATCAAGACTACCTCAAGGTGTGGCGCGGCAAGGGCCCGTATATTTTGCTGAGTCTGCTACTGGTGTGGCTCACCACACTGGCGTTTTACCTCAAGATGGACCGTGACCGCTTTAATGGTCTATTTACCGGCAGTCAGATCGGGCTGCTGGTGTTGTCCTATCTGGCCATCAATCTGATGCATACTTATCTGGATCTGGCGGGCCCTATTTTTTGGGCCGTCGCCTATTTCGGCATTGCCAAAATCTATGCGCTGGCGACCGACCGCGCGCTGCAGCGTTGGCTAGCGTTTGGTGTGAGTGCCGAGCGCCAAACTCAGGAAGTACTGCTGATGCCGATTAGCATCGAGAGTCAAGAAACGCTGGGCGACGCGGCGATGAAGCGCATCCGGCGCGAGATTGAACAGGCATGCCGCGCCCCCGCACAGATCGATATATTGACCGGCACCCAAAGCGGTCTGTGGGGGCTGTTTACCGACATGGTGGTGGTGACTTGGCAGTATGCCCCTGACGCCCCCTACCGTGAAGCGGCCCATCAGGATGCACAACAACTGGCGGCGCAATTACCAACACTGATGGACAATCTGCGTCTACCCGGCCGCCCGGCCGTACGTTATGGCACGCATCAGGGCAGCCTCACACAGCAAACTGCACTGGCAAGCCAGTGGCGAATTCTGTTTGCACAAGCCATGATACAGCTGGAAATGACGCCCCGCGACAGCGGTGCCGTCACCCCTCAAGACCAATAGGAGAATCACGCATGATTAGAACATCCTTGCTATGGCTATGCCTGGCCTGTGCCACTGGCCAAGCCCTGGCCGCCGACACCGGACTGGTACTCAAACCTGACCAGCTGCGTGCAGACACTTTTAGTGACGCCAAAGTGGTAGGCAACGTCAACAAAAACGATACGGTAGAGATCGTCGCCAAAAAAGGCGCCTGGTTGCAGATCAAATCTGGCGGAAAAACCGGCTGGGTACGCTTGCTCACGGTCAAGCGCAACGCGGCAGGCGGCAGTGACGTCGCTGGCATGGTGGGCGTGGCGACCGGACGCAGTGGCACCGGCAAGGTGGTCTCGACCACCGGCATCCGCGGCCTGAGCGCCGAGGATCTTAAAACAGCCAGCTTCAACGAGGCTGAAACGCAAAAAATGGAAAGTGTCAGTGTCAGTGCCGAGGCCGGCAAACAGTTTGCCAGTGCAGGCGGGCTCAGTAGCCGATCCCTGCCTTACTTTGCAGGAGGCGCACAATGAAACCGACACTTAAAATGACCCTGGCCCTGCTTGTTTGTGGCAGTCTCAGCTGGCAGGCCGCGGCGCTGGACTTAAAGGGCGTACTCAAGGATGCCGTCAATGCGCAGCTGGGCACGCCCCAGAGCACTGACGCCGCCACCTCCCCCGCCGAGGCCACTCCCGCCACCACAGGCAGCAGCCCTTCCGCGCAGGACAAGCTGGCCAGCATCAATTGGAAAAATCCCAGCCGTGAGGATGAAATCGCCGTCGGCCGCAATGTCACCGGCACGATTTTGGGGGCCGCCGCATTGGTCAATGACCCAGCCCTGCAACAGTATGTGAACAAGGTCGGACGCTGGGTCGCCAGCCAGTCAGAACGGGCAGACCTGCCTTGGCACTTTGGTGTCATCGACAGTCAGGACGTGAATGCGTTTGCCGCACCGGGGGGGTATGTCCTGATCACGCGTGGGCTTTACCAACGCTTGAGCAGTGAGGCGCAACTAGCAGGGGTGCTTGGACACGAGATTGCCCATGTGGTGCAAAAACACCACCTGAAAGTCATGCAGAAGCAGGCCCTACTGGATGCAGGCACCTCGTTTCTCAAGGAAAAAATCAGCAAAAACAAACTGACCCAGCGGGCGGTGTCTACGGGTGCAGAAATCAGTGCGCGTAACCTGGACAAAAGCGCCGAATTTGAAGCCGACAGCATGGGCACAGTGCTGGCAGCCCGCG
>CAYTIV010000052.1:0-11781 GCA_964437895.1 uncultured Methylotenera sp. | reverse complement strand
GAGATGCATAAATTGCGCGCTGCCGGCTATAAAAAGCCGTTTACCTCTCTAGAAGAAGGCGTGCGCGATTACGTGCAAAACTACCTGATGCAGGATGACCCTTACGCATAACCCGTCTTGAAAGACTGTGAGCGATATGAACCATATTGAATACCTTAAAGGCGAGCACGCTGCGCATGTGGCGATGTTTGAAGCGCTGACACCGCTGTTTCCCCTGATCAGCGATGTGGGCAATCTGTTGCGCGCCAGCTTGCAGCGCGGCGGAAAAATCCTGCTGTGTGGCAACGGCGGGAGCGCCGCGGACAGTCAGCACATTGCCGCCGAAATCGTCGGTCGTTTCAAAAAAGAGCGTAAAGGCCTGCCTTCTATTGCGCTGACGACGGACACCTCCATTTTGACCTCTGTCGGTAACGATTATGGCTACGACTATATCTTTGCACGTCAGGTCGAGGCCTTGTGCCGCCCTGAAGACATCCTGATTGGTCTGACCACCAGCGGCAACAGCGCCAACGTCGTCCGCGCCATTGAAACCGCAAATGAAATCGGCGCCACGACCATAGGCCTCACCGGCGGCAGCGGTGGCAAACTCAATAGCCTGTGCACGCACAATATCGTGGTGCCCTCCAATGTGACGGCACGCATTCAGGAAGCGCATATTTTCATTGGCCACTGCCTGTGTGAAATTCTGGAATCCTGATGACTGGCTCCGCATTGCATCACACAGCGGCAACATTGGTCGCACAATTTGGCGCACAAGCGCAGCATGCGTTGGTGATTGGTGACGTCATGCTGGACTGCTATCTGATGGGCGAAGTGAACCGTATCTCGCCAGAAGCACCGGTGCCGGTAGTCCTGATCAAATCAGAGCAACAACGCGCCGGCGGTGCCGCCAATGTGGCTGCCAATCTGGCGCTACTTGGCGTACAAACACGCATGATAGGCCTGATAGGCCATGACCATGAAGGCCAGCGACTGTTGGCGGCCATGGCTGAACATGGGATTGATACAGGGGCGATGATTACTACATCTGCACGCCCAACGATTGCCAAAACGCGCATCTTGGGCGGCCATCAGCAGATGATGCGTCTAGACCAAGAACTGACTGGCAACTTGTCCGCCACTGAGGCAACACAGGTCACGCAGGCCATTACTACCGCCCTACAACAGCAACCAGCCCTGATTATTTTGTCTGACTATGCTAAAGGCCTGCTCACTGAGCAGGTGTGCCAGCAAGTGATTGCTTATGGCCGACAGCATGGCATCCCGGTGTTGGTGGACCCCAAAGGCCGCAACTACGACAAATACCGGGGGGCGACAGCACTGACGCCTAATAAAAAAGAAACGGCTGAGGCCTGTGATACACAGACCAACGACAGCACCCTGATTGAAAAAGCCACCGGGCTCAAACAGCATCTGGGGCTGGACTTTCTGGCCGTCACCCGCGGGGAAGAAGGCATCACGCTGATCACGGACCACACAGACCATTTGAGTGCCACCGCCAAGCAAGTGTTTGATGTTTCTGGCGCAGGCGATACCGTGATTGCCACACTGGCGGCCGGGCTCATGCACGGCTTAAGTCCGCTGGACAGTCTTTCTTTAGCCAATATCGCCGCAGGTGTTGTGGTGGGCAAGGTAGGCACTGTGCCGATTACCAAAGCGGACCTGATGGACGCGATTGCCACCGCACAAGGCAGTGAGCAGGCGCATAAAGTCAGTGAACTACCAGAGCTACTGCAAAAAGTGGCTAGCTGGAAACAGCAAGGCCAGAAAATCGTCTTTACCAACGGCTGTTTTGATTTGTTGCATGCTGGCCATGTGACCTACTTGGAAGGCGCTAAAAAGCGTGGCGATAAACTGATACTCGGCTTGAATACCGACCGATCGGTGTCCGCCCTCAAAGGCCCAAGCCGACCAGTGGTCAATGAAAACGACCGCGCCCGCGTATTGGCAGCGCTGGAATCTGTAGATGCCGTCATCCTGTTTGACGAAGACACGCCTCTTACCCTGATCAATGCCATTCAACCCAATGTCATTGCCAAGGGCAGCGACTATACCGCTGATCAGGTGGTCGGCGGCAAAGAAGTCGAGTCTTGGGGCGGCGAAATTGCCTTGATTGACCTGGTCGAAGGCCGCAGCACCACCAACCTGATTAAAAAAATGCACGCATGAACAAAATTCTGGTGATAGGCCCGTCATGGGTGGGTGACATGGTGCTGGCGCAAAGCCTGTTCAAGCAACTCAAGACCGACCAGCCTGACTGTGAGATTACAGTCGCCGCGCCCGCCTGGACGCTGCCCTTGCTGGCACGGATGCCAGAGGTCGCTGCGGCGATAGCACTGCCGTTCAAGCATGGTGATTTGGCCCTGGGCGCCCGCTACCGCTTGGGCCGAGAGATGGCCAGCCAAGGATTTACGCAAGCCATCCTGCTCACCAATAGCCTTAAATCTGCCATCCTGCCGTGGGCGGCCGGCATTCCGGTGCGTACTGGGTTCAAGGGCGAGATGCGCTATGGGCTGGTCAATGATATGCGCCCGCTGGACAAATCCCAGCTCAAACAAACCGTTGAGCGCTTTGTCGCACTGGGCTTACCCCCTCACACTGCGCTACCCCCTACCTTGCCGCAACCTCGTCTGCAAGCAGATGCCGCGCAAGCACAAACGCTACGCGCACGTTTAGCGTTACCTGAAGAGCAGGCGCCAATACTCGGTTTGTGTCCGGGGGCTGAGTATGGCGAAGCCAAACGCTGGCCCGCAGAATATTATGCCGAGGTCGCCAACCATGCGCTGATGCAGGGGTGGCAAGTCTGGCTGTTTGGCTCGGTCAAGGACCAAGCAGTCACCGCCCAGATCCAGCAACTGACACAACAGCGCTGTGCAGACCTGGCAGGCAAAACCGCCCTCGGCGAGGCGATTGACCTGATGTCACTCTGCCATACAGTGATCAGCAACGATTCGGGCCTGATGCATGTGGCTGCCGCACTGGATAAAAAGCTGATTGCCATTTACGGCTCCTCAGATCCACATCACACCCCGCCCATGCATCCGCAAGCGGTGGTCGAGTATCTGGCACTGTCATGCAGCCCCTGTTTTGAACGCGTGTGCCCCTTAGGGCATCTAAACTGCCTGCGCCAACTGACGCCTGACCGTATCGTCTCCACACTGAGGCTGTCCGCCCGGGGCTCTGCACAATGACACTGATCGCACGTCTACGCCAGGTCTCACCTACCCAATGGCTGCGTCTGTATGGGCTGCTGGCCTTCGTCATCGCCTGCAAAATCATATGGAACCAGCACGGCTGGGTCAACAATGATTCACTGCTGTACTTTGAACAAGCCAGACTGCTAGCGGCGGGTGAGCTGACCCAAGCCACGGCGCTGTACTCCTGGATTTTCTACCCAGCCCTGCTGGCACTGATACATCGCCTGACCACACTAGATATGCACACTGCAGCAGGCGGCCGCAGTGTGCTGTGCTTTGTGCTGTTTGTTGTCGGATTTCAACAGTTGTTGCTGGAAGCCGGCGCCAAACTGCGCACCCTGCACTGGGGTATGTGGCTACTGTTTTCTACCCAATATATCGTGGGTGATGTGCTGGGTATGCTGTTGCGCGATGAAGGCTTCTGGGCAGCGTTTACTTGGGCCTTGGTGTACTGGCTGCGTGGCTTAAAGAGCGCTCGCTGGCAAGCCATGCTGGCCTTCCAGGGCAGCATGCTGATCGCGATTCTGTTTCGGATTGAAGCCTCAGGCTATTTGTTGGCATTGCCCTTATGCGCCCTTTTGATGCCTGGCCTGTCGTGGCGACAACGTAGCCAGCGCTGGCTACGGGCGAATGTGCTCACGCTATTGGCGATCACGGCCATCGCCGCCGCGTGGCTGACGGGCGCTTTGCAGGTCGAACACCTGGGGCGCCTGCAGGAGGTCGTGACCCAAATCACTAGGCTGTTCACCGAGCGCATAGACTTTATAAACCAAAAGGCCGACATCATCAGCCGTCAGGTGCTGGGTGAGGATTTAGACCAATACGGGGTGTTCAGCCTATGGGCCAGCCTGATTCTGATTGCGGCTTTCAAAACGCTTAAAGTGGCTGGCCTGCCTGTGCTCTTGGCCCTGTTCTGGCCGCGCGCCAGCTGGTGGCACAAGCTGCCTGAGCCCGTCAGACACCTAGCAGTGGCCACCCTGGCCGTCAGCGCCGTCATCAGCCTGGTCATCCTGTTTAATGTGTTTGTGCTGTCCAGTCGCTATGTCATTGCCAGCGGCATCGTCATGCTGTTTTTGGCGGCCTTTGCCATGTCGGAGTGGCAGCAGCGCTGGCCCAAAGCAGTGACCACACTCTATGCAGTGTTGCTGCTGAGCCTACTGACTTACTCACTGTGGGACAAGCAGGAGATTGACCTTGACCGCGAGGCCGTCAACTATATCGCCCGCCACAATACGCAGCAGCAAGCGGTGTTTTATGACACCGAGAATGCGCGCTTTTATGCCCACCTACCCTATCAAGGCCGTGTACTGGGGCGTGTACTGTTTCCGGAATTGGTCAACCGTCATGAAGTCGACCACTATGCTTACTTTATGATCACCGTCAGCAAGGATGATCAGGATGTGGCGTACGAACAACAGGCGAGAGACGTGCTAGGCCAACACCACTACCAACTGGTAGAGACCCTGTATGGCTGGCGCAAAAAGTCGAAAGCGCTGATCTTTAGCCGGGTGGCCAGCACAGCCACTGCGCCATGAGTTACACTGCATGTAGCCATTTCTTATCAAATTAAAAATAACAGGCCTCCTCATCACCATGTTCAACGCACTTTTTGCCCGGTCATTTACCGTCAACGATGCCATGCGCGCCACCTTCAGGCAACTGATGCGTGTCAGCATTTTGTGGATTGTGCTGTTTGCTTGCACGGCCAATGTCTGCAATAGTTTTTTTATCAAATGGGGCTTCCGTGATGACTCGCGCTACGCCTCGCTCATGGGCGTGATCGACGGCACGGCTTATCAGCCCTATGTCTACCGTTCCATCGTGCCCCGGCTCGCCGATCAGGCCGTGCAACACATCCCAGAAGCCAAGCAAGAAAAACTATTCCATCGCATCATCTCTTCAGACAAATTGAAGAACCATTTTTTTCATGATGTGCCAGCCGAGCAATGGACGCCGCGCGTCGCCCTCGATTACCACTTAATGTATGGGCTCACCCTGCTCAGCTTTTTGCTGACCTTGATCTATCTGCGTAAGATCTTTCTGCACTTTTCACAAAACTATTCTGCGTCCATTCTGGCCGTGGTCATGTTTAGCTTGATGTACCCACTGACCTTTAAACGCGGCGGCTACTTCTATGACTTTTTTGAGTTGCTCGGCATCACGGTCACAACCTTCTACTTTCTCACCGACCGTAAACTGCTGGCCTCGATTATTTTGATGCTGACCGCTTTTAACAAAGAAACCGCCTTTGTCGCAGCCTTTGGTTTCTTTTTTCTGCATGCCAAAGATTACCCGATGCAAAAACGCATCGCTTATTTTGTGCTGCAATTCGGCGCCTGTTTTCTGGTCCGGCAATGGATTATTGCTCCCTATACCGGCAATACCGATACGGCGCTGCATTTTCACCTGCTGGACAACGCCAAGTTCTGGCTGAACCCGGTCAACTATTTCAAACTGAGTGATTTCTACACGCTGGGGCTGTTCTCACCGACGTTACAGCATGTGCTGGTATTTCCCTGGCTGGTGTACTGGATTCGTGCTGGCTGGCAGCAAATGGATACGGTATTGCAACGCTACACGCTGGGCATTTTTGTGCCCAATTTGCTGCTGTTTCTCAACTTCACCACCAAAGATGAGTTTAGAAACTTTTCCTTGAGCATGATTGCGCTGTACATCGTGCTGATTCATGGTTTCTCCGGCTTCAGACAGTGGCTGGATCAGAAATAACCTGCACACCATGAAGCTGATCCACAAGTTACGCAGCGGACTGAAGCGCCTCAGACTGGGGGCAGACTTCAAGCATCAGTACAACTGCCACCCGGACTTTGACCTGCAGCGCGCGGCGGACAGCTGTACCGTCCTCTGGAAAAAGCAGCCACTGGCCACCTTGCCTTTAGCGCATCAGTTTAGTCATCGCACGCAAGGGCCGTGCTGGATTGTGGCCTCAGGGCCGTCACTGGCTGAGGTGGATCTCAGCCAGATCGCTCACATGCCGACCTTGTGCCTCAATGGCGCGATTAAAAAATTCCTCTCCGCCGGACTGCGTCCGACCTACTGCTTGATTGTCGACCACCGTGTTTTTGAACGGCAATGGGAATGTGTGGTCGAGTCTGTGCGTTCTGGCGCACAATGTTTTTTTAGCTTTGAGGGCCTGAGCATCATTGCTGAACGGGACCCCGAGTTGTTGCAACAAGGCAATATCGTACTGATTGAATCCGCCAGCCGTAAATATGGCGTGCCGCGTGCTAGCATCAAGCAATGTCTACAGGACTTTCAAGCCGCACCTGATATGTTGCTGGCGCCCGACCTGCTGCCCTATTGTCGCGCCATCGGATTTAGTCTCAATCTGCAAAAAGGCGTCTTTGCCGGCAAAACCGTGGCGACTTGGGCCGTCCAATTGGCCGTAGGCATGGGATATCAGACGCTCTACATCATCGGTATGGATTTGGGTGGCACAGGCAAGGCGCACTTCTATGCCGACCAAGGCAATCCTGCCCCGGATTTTTTGCGCTATTACGAACCGCATATCCGCGGCTGTTTTGAACTGGCGCGTGTGGCCAGTGAAAAAACGGGGGTTAAGTTATATAATCTGTCGTTACAGAGTGCTTTACCTGCTGACATCATCCCCAAGCTGTCGTTTGCCGAGGCATTGCAGCAGACAACCGGGGTGACAGCCCCATGAAAATGACCAGACTATGAAAATTATTATTCCCCTGCAAACCTGCTCTACTCGCATTCCGCACAAGAATATCCGTCCGTTCTATCAGGACGACTCCTTGTTTGATATCAAGGCCAAGCAGATCTTGACCTTTGAATCGCCGGAAAACGTGTATGTCTCCTCCGAGAGTGCGGAGCTGGTCAAGCCGCTGTGTGACAAATACGGGTTTCATTTCATGCAGCGTGATGACTCGCTGACAGGTAACAAGATCTATCAGCCAGACTTGGTGAAAGCGTTGACAGACCCACTGCCAGGCGATGATGACATCATGTGGATACAAGTCACGTCTCCCCTGTTTAATCAGTTCAAAGAGGCGCTGGCAGTTTGGCGGGAGGTGCGTCAGGACTATGACTCGCTGGTCGCCGTCAAGCCATTCAAAGGCCACTTGCTGGATGGCAAGGGTAATCCCGTCAACTACGGCTTTGGTTA
This sequence comes from uncultured Methylotenera sp., assembly GCA_964437895.1. Lineage (GTDB taxonomy): Bacteria > Pseudomonadota > Gammaproteobacteria > Burkholderiales > Methylophilaceae > Methylophilus. The sequence goes on along the minus strand of CAYTIV010000052.1, from coordinate 4,437 downwards.
TTGGCATAAGGTGTCACAAGACTTGCCAAAATTGTATTCCGTGCTGTGGAGTCTGTTTATTCTGAAACGTGAAACGGTGAACCGCTTTCACTACCATATTGGCGTCAACCCGTACTTGTTTGAAACCAATCATATGGTGGTGGATATCGATTACCACGAGGACTTTGAGCTGGCCGGCATGATTTACACCAAACTGCACGGCACCATCTAAATAACTCACCTGCGGGCTAATTCCTCACCTGCGGGCTCATTGCGCACATTCGGGCTCCAGCCCCCCGCGCATGTGTAGCTGATCACGCTTACATAGCCACGCCAGCGCGTATCTTGCGCTGGAACTTGGCATATAGCTTCAACGCGCGTTGCGCGATCTTGCGATAAAACAGCACCTCGCCACGCATAACGGCACGCACGTCTGCCGCAGCATCAGCCCCCAGATAATGGCGCAGAAACATCAGCACGTCACCGCGTGACAAAGGCAGATCCATGGCCGAAAAATACAGCGCCGCCAAGTCCTTCATTTGCATGTCTGGGGCGGGCTGCGCTGGCATGGCAGCTCGGTGCAGATCTAGCACATGCAGACGTGGCGGTAGCAGCTCTAACTCTGCCGCTTTGAAGCAGAAGTGGCAGATATAAAAATCACGATGATACATCGGCTGTGCGTGCATCTGGCGCGCAATTTCGGCCACACGCCGAATAATGGCGCGCTTGTAGCGCACACTAGCGGGCTGTGTCTGCCAGCGCAAAGCTAAGTCTTCCAGGGTCACAATCTCCCCCAGATCCTCAGTCATGACAAACGAGCGCATGGTGGCAGGCAAACAGCCCACTTGCCCATGGGCGACATACGGCGTGGTCGGAATATGCAACTGCTGCAGACGCGCGATGGCGGCCACTTCATTCTCAGCGCTGACAACGGGCCGCTTCAGCATCAGCCAGTTTTTAAACACCTCTGACCACCCTACGCCAAAATGCTTTTTGATAAAAAACCGCTGCCCAGCCAACTCGATACGCAGGGTTTCACGGCCAGCCACTTTGCGATACCGCTTGCCAGGCTGTTGCATCAGCCGTTCAAACAGATCGGGCTGACCTTGCCAGTGGGCTGGCAATACTTGCGGATCCCGCAGATGTACTGGCTGACTCATGAGGTTTTGTCTTTATGCAAGGCCAAAAAGCGACTGCAATTCTGAATCGCCTGCAACAGCGTCGCCTGATACTTGGCCATCAGGCTTTCTTGGCTAGCAGCAGACAATGCTTCATCATGTGGCCCCGTTGGCACGAAGTGATCTACCCCATGGTGCAGATACGGAATGCGGTACTTCATATCGGCGGTTTGCACACTGATAGAGTGCCAGTCACTCACCACCACAAAAGGCCGTGCCTCGCTATTGAGCAGCGATTGTCCTAACGAATAATGACGACTGTCGGCCGGGGCGCCCAGCGCCTGTAGCAAGGTCGGTGAAATATCGAGATGACTAGTGGTACGCTCGATCTCGGCATGCGCCTGTTGTGGCATCCACACCACCATGGGGGTATGGGTTTGCTCCTCGACAAAACTGGAGTTATGCCCCCAGAATCCTTTTTCTAGGAACTCCTCACCGTGGTCACCCGTAATAATGACAATGGTATTTTCCAGCGCACCCTGCGCCTTTAATTCGTCAATCACGCGCCCCATCTGTGCATCTACCCAGTGCGCAGCATTGGTGTAGCGGTTTTTAAACTCGCCAATCTTGGGTTTCAACGATTCACGGCTCATGCCCCAGTAGTTCACATCTTTAAGGTAAGGCGAAGCGATGACGGCCTGATCAGGGAAGTCGTAGCGCGCATGCGTGGACTCAAAAAAGAAGAAACTCATGAACGGACGGCTATGGTCACGCTGACGCAAAAACGCAATCTGCTCGGTCGCATTCTGCGCATCGCGTTGCCAGGGGTTGAGCGCCTGATCTGCCTCATGCAATTGTGCCAGTGGCACGCTGGCAAACATGGTTTTGTTAAACTCAGGATAAGAGAACAAGGCGCTGGTACGCAGGTCTAGCTGATAATTCAGTGCCTGGACGCGCTGCATGAGCAAGGGTGGCTGCTGTGCATGTAAGAAGCTAGACCAATACGAGCCGTACAAGCCGTAGAACATGCCAAACAGGCCTTCTCGGGTGCCATTGCCGCTGGAATAATGTTTTTTGAAATACAAGCCCTGCTGCGCAAATTGCCAGACATGCGGCATGATCTCGGGGGTCAAACGGTCCCAACGCAGCGATTCCGCCACCAGAATCACAATATTAGGCGGCTGCTTAACCTCGGCATACGCCATGGCAGACAGCGGGTATTGAATACGAGAGGTGTCTACGTTCAGATGATTACCGGCATGACGTACCGTTTTAACGCCCAGCTTTTCCGCCCAACTACGGAAAGTGATGCGCTTGTAAAAGGGATAGACGGTGGCGGAGTCCAGCACAGCACCGTCATTTTTGACATCACTGATGCCATACAGCAAGGCCTGCGCAATAAATGCCACAGCCACCAGTAATAGCCAGCCGCGCGTGAGCACAGCAAGCGCGCGGGCGCCATATAAGCGTACACTGACCCACCACGCCAGCCACTGCAACACTAAGGCGCCAAGCACAGACAGCGCAATCGCCAGGTAGGTCTCATCACTGGTGCCAAGCGAAGCCATGCCGCCCTTGGTGGTCACCAGGTTCCAGATAAAGCCATTGAAATGGAAGTTATACAAGTCATAAATCATCAGGTCTGACTTGACCAGCAAGATGCCGATGACGGAGAACACCACCGCCAGTACAGCGGTGAGACGGTTGCGCTGGCGCGTCAGCATCAGCTGTAACCAAGCCGGGATCAGGCTGACTGTCGCATAGGCAAAACTATAAAATAGCCATGCGGAGAGATGAAACGCCAGTGCAGCCCCTGTGGCACCCTGAGCACCCGCCCTACAGAAGCCCCAGCAGGTGGCCAGCATGTGCAAGGTGGTCAGTAATAGAAACAGCTTGAGCGGCGTATGGTTTTTTTTCATGGTCAGTTTATTGAATCAGCGTTGCGCAGTTGGCTCAGCACAGAAGTCAGTCACCGGCGAAAGCTCCAGCTGATGACAGACGGTAATGCCATGATTGCGGCAATAGTCTTGCCAATCAGGCATATCTGTCCAGTCGGCGACAAAAATAAAATCCAGCCCGGCGCCGGTAGAGGCCTGATGATCGAAGCGGCTATCGCCAATGAATAGCGCTGGAAACTGAATGGTGCCATCTGCAATCATGCGCGCCAGATGCGCATTTTTTTTGGTGGGGCCGCCGTAAATGCCGAGTTCAAACAGGTGATCTAAGCCGCGACGCGGAAAAATCTGACGCAGCTCGGCCTGATCGCCACCCGACAGCAACATCCATTGGGCCTGCGCAGTTTCGGCTTTAAGCGTGAGCAAGGCTGGGGACACTTCACACTGCATTAGCGTTTCATCTAGAATCACCGTAAACGTGTTCATAAAGGCCTCAAACAGCTCATCTGTCAGGGGTTGATGAATGATGTCAGTGATGTAATGACGAATCTTGTCGTTACGCGGAATGCTGCCGAGTTTGATGTGGTAGTCCACAAATGCTTGCGCTTCGGCGTCGCTGCCACCCATGCGCTTGGCGGTGTTGTAATAGGCGTCGACTTTGGTCTGATTGCTGTTGAGCACCACGCCATCACAATCAAGCACAATGGTTTTGTAGGCGGAAAGGTCTGGTCGATGAGACATAGGCTGGCAAATAAAAAAGGCTTGTATTGCTACAAGCCTTCATTATAGACGATTTGCTACGGACGGCGCTTATTTGGCAGCAACGATCGCAGAAGCTTCTTTAGCCAGTTTGGTGATGTGTGCCCAGTCTTTGCGCTCAACAGCGTCGGCAGGCGTCAACCATGTGCCGCCACAGACCACCACGTTAGGCAATGCCAAGAACTGCGGGGCGCTTTCAACGCTCACGCCGCCAGTTGGGCAGAATTTAACATCAGCAAATGGACCGGCAAAGCCTTTGAGCAGGTTAATGCCGCCTACCGCTACCGCTGGAAACAGCTTCAGGAAGTAGTAGTCGTCAGCGTTAGCCATCATGATTTCGGAACCCGTAGAAACGCCTGGCAACAATGGCAGACCGATTTCGCGGGCATATTGACCCAGCTCGCTGGTGTAGCCAGGGCTGACTGCAAACTGGCAACCCACGTCCTTGGAGTTTTTAGCATCTTTCAGATTACGGACTGTACCGGAACCCAAAATCGCATCTGGCACGTGCTTGGCAATCTGCTCCATGGCTTGCAATGCTACTGGAGAGCGCAAAGTCACTTCCAGCACCTTCACGCCGCCTTCGAGCAAGGCTTCTGCCATAGGCACAGCGTCTTCCACTTTGTTAATGACAATCACCGGAATCACCGGGCCATGGTTAGCTAAATCTAATGTGCTCATGTTAT
>CAYTIV010000051.1:0-11874 GCA_964437895.1 uncultured Methylotenera sp. | reverse complement strand
CCGTGAATGGCGCGGGCAAGATGACCCGTACCGGCGGTGTGGACCGTGAAGTGCAGGTGAATTTAGACCCTACGCTGATGGCCGGCCTCAATGTCAATGTCAGTGATGTGTCTGCCCAGCTCAAGCGTGTGCAACAGGATGCTTCCGGTGGCCGTGGCGATATTGGCGACAATATTCAGTCTGTGCGTACCTTAGGGGCGCTGCATACGGCCGATGAAGTGCGTCAGCTGGATATCCCGCTCGGTGATGGGCGCCATATCAAGCTGTCACAAGTGGCTGAGGTGTTGGACACCTATGCCGAGCGCACGACCTATGCCAGTTATGATGGCAAGCCCGTGATCCGTTTTGAGATCACGCGCAGCAAGGGCACCAGCGAGGTCACCGTGGCCAAGGATGTACGCGCCGCCCTGCAAACGTTCGCGTTGCAACACCCGCAGGTGCGTATCGTCGAGGCTTTTAACATGGTCAAGCCGGTGGAGGATAACTTTCATGGCTCCATGCAACTGCTGTATGAAGGCGCACTGCTGGCGATTTTAGTGGTGTGGTGGTTTTTGCGCGATTGGCGCGCCACCATCATCGCAGCGGTGGCTTTGCCCTTGTCCATGATTCCCACCTTTGCTTTCATGCAGTACTTTGGCTTTTCACTCAATGTGCTGACCCTGCTGGCGATGGCGCTGGTGGTGGGGATATTGGTGGATGATGCCATCGTTGAGATTGAAAATATCGTGCGACATCTGCGCATGGGCAAAACGCCCTATCAGGCCGCGATGGAGGCTGCCGATGAGATCGGGTTTGCCGTGATTGCAACCACGTTTACGCTGGTGGCCATCTTTTTGCCCACCGCTTTTATGGGGGGCATTCCAGGCAAGTTTTTCAAGCAGTTCGGCATCACGGCTGCCATCGCCATCATGGGCTCATTGGTCGTGGCGCGTTTGCTGACACCCATGATGTCCGCCTATCTGCTCAAAGCGCATCCGGCGACTGAGACACAGGATTCGATGGCGATGCGCGTTTATCTGCGCTGTGTGCACTGGTGTTTGCAACATCGCAAAACCCTCGTGCTGGTGTTTGTGCTGTTTATCGTGGGTTCGCTCAGTTTAATGCCGTTGTTGCCCAAAGGCTTTGTCCCCTCGTCGGATAGTAGTCAAACCAAGGTCAACATCGAGTTGCAGCCGGGCACCTCGTTGGAGCAAACCCGCCGTGTGGTGCAGATGGCTGAACACATCGTCAAGCAGCACCCTGAGGTGAAGGCGGTGTTCAGTGCCGCAGGCACCGCCAGTACCGGAGGCGGGGGCCCTAACGCGGCCCAGAACACGACGGATGTGCGTAAGGGCAGCCTGGTCATCAGCCTCACCGACCGTACCTCCCGCCATCAAAAACAATCCGAGATCGAAGCTGAATTACGCCAGCGCCTGAAAGGCCTGCCCGGCGCGCGCGTCTCGGTGGGGATAGGCGAGTCAGGTGAAAAACTGCAAATCACGCTGGCCAGCGACGATGCAAATGCGCTGAATAGTGCCAGCCAGCAACTAGAGCAGCAGGTGCGGTCGCTGAATGGCTTGGGCAACATTACCTCCAGCGCCAGCCTGCAACGGCCCGAGGTGCAGATTATTCCGGATACTGACAAGGCGGCTGAGCTCGGCGTGACGGTAGAGTCGATCGCGCAGGTGATTCGTGTTGCCACCTCTGGTGATTTCAGCAACACCATGCCTAAACTCAACTTACCGCAACGACAGGTACCGATACGTGTCCGCCTCGGCCCCAGTGTACGCACCAGCTTGCAAGAAATCGCGCAGTTGCGGGTGCCTGCGCGCAATGGCAGTGTGAGCCTGGAAACAGTGGCCACCGTGCGCATGGGCAGTGGTCCGCAGCAGATCGATCGTATGGATCGCATGCGCAATGTCACCTTTGATATCGAGCTGAACAAGCGTCAAATTGGCGAGGTGTTGCGTGAGGTGCAACAATTGCCGGCGATGCAAAACTTACCGCCTAGCGTCAAGCAGCTGGAGGCGGGCGACGCCAAGCGCATGAACGAGCTGTTTAGCAGTTTTGGCGGGGCCATGATTATCGGCGTCATGTGTATTTATGTGGTGCTGGTGTTGCTGTTTGGTGACTTTTTGCAACCGGTGACGATCCTTGGCGCTTTGCCACTGTCGCTGGGGGGCGCCTTTTTTGCGCTGCTGGTCACGCACAACAGCTTTTCCATGCCCAGTGTGATTGGCCTGCTGATGCTGATGGGGGTGGTGACTAAAAACTCGATCCTGCTAGTGGAGTACACCATTATGGCTAGAAAAGAGCGCGGCTTGGGCCGGGTGGAGGCCATTATCGATGGCTGTCACAAGCGTGCCCGTCCTATCATCATGACCACTATTGCCATGGCGGCGGGCATGTTGCCCATTGCCTTAGGTTGGAGTGCTGACCCTAGTTTCAGGGCGCCGATGGCCATCACTGTGATCGGTGGCCTGATTACCTCGACCGTGCTGAGTCTGGTTGTGATTCCCGTGTTGTATACCTATGTGGATGATATGCTGGGCTGGCTGCGCCGCGGAGCAAGCTGGGCGAGACGGCACGTCTGATTAGATTGGAGCTGACGTTTCTTGCCTGCAAGGGCAGGATGCGTCAGCGCCAAAATCGCGATGTGACGGTTAGTCGTTGAGCGCGCATTGAATACGCGCAGTGACGGTCTGTTGTAACTGGTCTCTGACGGCCTGCGTCAGCGGTTGCACCTCGGAGTCCCGCATGGCCTGGCCCCAGTGGCTATTGGGAAAGTGTTTGTCACCTTCAAATCGGGGCAACACATGCCAATGCATATGCGGCGTTTTGTTCCCCAGGCTGGCGAGGTTGATTTTGTCCGGCTGCATCACCTCGCGTAGCGCGGCCTCTACTGCAAACACCACTTTCATGGTGCGCGCACGCGCTGGCGGCGCTAAGTCCGTCATCTCTTTGACATGCGCCAGCAACTCGATGCGGCAGTACGCCGGGTAGTCTACATCATGCAACAGGACGACACGACAGAAGTCGTCCTGCCAGAGCAGGTCGTGTGGCGTGGTGACACACAGCGGGCAAGCAGACATTATGAAACAGCCAGCATTCTGTCCAGCGTCAGTTTGGCCAGTTTGGCCTCGTGCGCGGGCACTTTGATCTGATTGACCACATTGCCTTCGGCCAGATTTTCCAGACACCACGCCAGATGCTGAGGATCGATACGTGCCATGGTGGAGCACTCGCACACCACATGGCTCATAAACTGCACCAGTTTGTTTTGTGGCTTCATTTCTTCTGCCAGACGAGTCACCAGATTCAGCTCTGTGCCTACCAGCCACTTGGTGCCTGGTTCGGCTTCGCTCACGGTACGCAGGATGTACTCGGTAGAGCCGACATAATCGGAGTTGATGCAGACTTCAAAGGCGGTCTCCGGATGTGAGATCACTTTGCCATCCGGGTGCTGGGCACGGAACTGGTCTATATTCTGTTTACGGAACATCTGGTGTACCGAGCAATGGCCTTTCCAAAGCAGGATTTTAGCGTCTTTAATCTGTTGTTCAGTCAAACCACCCATGGGCAGGTCTGGATCCCAAACCGGCATTTGCTCAAGCGGGATGCCCATTTTGTAGCCACTCCAGCGGCCCAGATGCTGGTCAGGGAAAAACAGAATCTTTTCGCGCTGGCTAAAGCCCCATTCCAGAATCTTGGGCGCATTGGTGCTGGTGCAGACAATGCCGCCATGCTCGCCACAGAAAGCTTTCAAGTCCGCTGCGGAGTTGATGTAGGTGACCGGGGTGATGGTCTCGTCAAAGTTGAGCACTTTGTTCAGTTCGCGGTAACTGCGTTCCACCTTGGCCAGGTTGGCCATGTCTGCCATTGAGCAGCCAGCTGCCAGATCGGGCAGGATGACGGTTTGGTCTGGGCGGCTCAGAATATCGGCTACTTCGGCCATGAAATGCACGCCGAGAAAAACGATGTATTCCGCATCCAGGCTTTCGCAATACTTGGACAGCTTGAGTGAGTCGCCGGAGTAATCAGCATGGCGGTAAACGCTCTCATGCTGATAGTGGTGGCCCAGGATGACCAGTCGCTTGCCCAGTTTTTCACGGGCCGCCAGAATGCGGGCCTGACAATCCTCGTCTTTGGCCGCTTGAAACTTATCAAATTGGATGGTGGCTGTTTGCATGCTTGAAGTGTACTTTTTCGGGAAGACCCGGTGCGATAAAAAACGTTATTTTACAGCGGATTAGACTGAATCCCAATCTTATTAGTGCCCTATAAAACCAGCTGATGCTGTTGACCCAAGCGCTTAAGGGCATCGACATTGGTCCAGCTAAAGACTTTTTGCGCGGCGTCGCGCCAATCTACCCATTGGTAACGGGTATGTTCATCCGGCGCCAGGGTGACCGCCAGCGGGGCAGGCAGGCACAAGCCAAACAGGTGCTCGGTATTTTCGGTGACGCCGGGTGCGTAACGGTGACGCCAGTGTGGATAGATTTCATACACATTGCTGGTTTGCCAGTCTGAAAAATCGTAAGCCATGGCATCGAGTCCGGTTTCTTCCTTGACCTCTCGAATGGCCGCTTCACGCGGCGTCTCGCCCGCCTCTATACTGCCGGTGACCGATTGCCAGTAGCCGAGCTTGTCGGCCCGCTCTAAGAGTAATACCTGTAAATCTTGTGTGTGTATCAGCACCAGCGCTGACACGGGAATTTTGTGGCCGTGTGTCATGCCAAATATTGTCCATGAAACGCGCTGGGCTTGTCTATGCTTTTGAATATCAGTTGCGCTGAGTTGTGCCGTGACTAAGAAAGATTGTCGTAAGCAAGGGGCAGTATGATCATCAAAAAAAACAGTCATAAGATTGGGAAAGAGGGCATGTTGAGGCGTCAGCTTTACTGGATGTGTGGCGTGTTGATGATGGTTGGCTCAGGCGGCTGGGCGGCAGAGGCGGTGCCACCAGCGGAGAGCGCTGCGCTCGGCCAGTTGTCGTTGCGTCAGGCCGAGCAGATGTTTGCCGCCGGTAACCGCGATGTGCTGGCCGCTAGGCGCGCACTGCAAGCGGCAGAGGCGGATACTCTGATTGCCGGCCAGCGCCCCAATCCCATGGTGTCGTTGGGCGTTTCCAGTCTGAATGTGAATCGTGGCCATGGTAATCCCAATCAGAACGGCAGCAACGGCTTATGGGATAAAACCTATAACTCTGCCGTGCAGGTGAGTCAGCTTTACGAGCGCGGCAACAAGCGTGAGTTACGCACAGCCGTGGCCGAAAGTGCAGTCAAGGCTTCAGGCTTTGATTTGAAAGAGGCCTATCGTCAGCAGGCGCTCACTATGGCCTCGGCTTATTACGACCTCAAATTAGCACAAGAGAGCTTGCGCATTCAGCAAGCCAATGTCAGTGCTTATGACAATACCCTGCAAGCCGCGCAATTACGCTTGAAGGCCGGGGATGTCGCCTCTGCCGATGTGGCGCGCATCCGCGTGGATGCTTTGCGTGGCCGCAATGATTTGCGTCAGGCTGAGGCTAGCCTGCAAAAAGCACAAACGCTGCTGGCATATCTGTTGGGTAAGGATGCTGAGGCCAGCCGTTTATATGTCACAGACCCTTGGCCGAGTGCAGAGTCCACGGCGGTGTCAGACGCAACCAGCCAATGGCTGCCTTTGCGCGCGGATGTGCAGGCCGCCGAAGCGCGCATGGAGCAGGCAGAGCAGGCTAAAAAACTGGCCGCATCGCTCAAAACACGAGATTTCACCTGGTCTTTGGCCTACCAGCATTTTCCTGGGCAAGAACCTGGTTCCGCGCCAGATACGGTGGGCGCCTCGGTGAGCATTCCTCTGTTTACGAATTATCAGTATGAGGGGGAGGCGGCCCGCGCCGAGGTCGGCTATACCGCAGCACTCGAGGCCAGAGACCAAGTGAAGGCGATCGCCATGACCGAGGTTCAACAGGCGCAGGCCGACCTACAGGCGGCGATGGATAAATGTCGCCGCTTTGATCAGAGTATTCTGCAAGAAGCACAAAAAGCGGCAGAGGCCGCAGAGTTCGCTTATCAGCATGGGGCCATGAGTGTGATGGATCTGCTGGACGCCAGACGCATTTTGCGTAGCTTGCAACTGGAAGCCGCGACGGTGAAAGCCGACTATGCCAAATCCCTTTCAGCCTGGCTGGCTGCCACCCGCCAAGCGTTTAACCTTCAAGACTGAGCCCCATGACTGTGTCTACTAAACATGCTTTTTCCAAACACGCCCGCTCTAGCCATGCGCTTTTACTGATGCGCATGCTGGCGGCATTGATGCTGCCAGTGCTAGGGCATGCGGCAGATTACAGTGCCCCCCGGGCTGCGGATGAAATCGTGCTGAAAGCGGGCTCGCCCCAGCTGACCAGCCTCAAAGTCGAGCCGGTGGTGGAGATTCCGGTGCCGGTGACTGAGCCGTTGCATGGCAAGATTGTGCTGGATGAAAATCGCACTGCGCGTATCTTCTCGCCGGTGGCGGGGCGGGCACTGACCATTCGTGCGCAGCTTGGTGAGCGCGTGAAGGCCGGACAACCCTTGCTGGAAATGGACTCACCAGATGTCGGCGGCGCGGTGGCGGATGCCCGCAAGGCGCAGGCAGACATGCAGCTCAAGCAACAGGCGCTGGAGCGCAATCGCATGCTGGTTGAGGGTGGCGTCTTGGCCAGAAAGGAAGTCGAAGTGTCACAAGCAGACTGGGCGAGCGCACACGCGGAGTCTGCCCGCGCCTCCGCCAGACTGAAAAATCTGGGCGTAAGCACCACCGCCAATGATCGTTATGCTTTGCGCGCGCCGCTCAGTGGTGTGGTGGTTGAACGTAAAATTAACCCGGGTACTGAGATTCGCCCAGATGCAGCAGCCCCCCTGTTTGTCATTACAGACCCTGACCATTTGTGGGCCAGTATCGATTTGCCAGAGCGCGATCTGAGCCGTATCTCGCAGGGGCAAAAGCTAAGTATTCAAGTCGATGCTTATCCGGATGAAGTCTTTGATGGCGAGGTGAAAACCATAGGCATCATGGTCGACCCTACCACACGACGCATTCCGGTGCGTTGCGATGTGGTGAGTCGTGGCAAATTGCGGCCAGAAATGTATGCGCGGATTACCCCGCTGGATACCAGCGCACACCGCGTCATCCGTCTGCCTAACAGCGCACTGATCACCGAGGGCTTGTATAGCTACGTGTTTGTCGAAGAGCGTCCTTTGCATTTTAAAAAGCGCAAGGTCACGCTGGATCTGCAACGCCGGGAATATGCCACCGTGAAACAAGGCTTGCGTGCGGGTGAGCGTGTGGTCGTCGGGGGCGCGATTTTGCTCAATTCTGACCTGTCCGTGGGGCAATAATCCATGCTTAAGGGCTTAATCACTTTTTCACTGCAGCAGCGCGTTTTTCTGCTGATCGGTGCCGTTGTGCTGACTATTTTCGGCTGGGTGGCGGTGCAAAACCTGCCCATCGAAGCGTTTCCAGATGTCGAGGATGTGCACGTTATTATTGTCACGCAATCTCCAGGCATGGCGCCTGAAGAGGTCGAACGGGTCGTGTCGCTGCCTATAGAGCATGGCATGAGTGGGCTTCCCGGACTGGCGCAAATGCGCTCGGTCTCCATCACCGGGTTGTCGGTCGTGACGCTGACCTTTGCCGAGCGTACGGAGGATTATTTTGCTAGGCAGCAGGTATTGGAGCGCTTGCAGGGGGTGAGCCTGCCCACCGGATTGCAACCGACGCTGGCACCGTTGACCACGGCAGTAGGGGAGGTGTATCGCTACCTGGTAGAGGCGCCCAAAGACATGCCGCAAAGCGAAGTACGCGCCATTCAGGATTGGAAGATTATTCCGCAGTTGCGCATGGTGCCCGGTGTGGCGGATATCAGCAGTTTTGGTGGGGCGGTCAAAGAATATCAAATCAAGCTCGACCCCTATCGATTGAAGAAGTTTGGCATTAGTATTGATCAGGTCAATCAGGCGGTGGCCAATAACAGCGGCAATGTCGGTGGCGGGTTGATGCATCGCGGCGATGAGTCACTGGTGGTGCGAGGGATAGGCCTGTTTCATACGCTGGATGATATTGCCCAAGCGGTGGTGGATACGCGTGATGGCAAACCGATCTTGGTCGGTGATCTGGGCCAGGTGGTCATCGGTAATCGGCCACGCTCCGGCATAGTGTCTTTTAATCAGCAGGACGATATTATCGAAGGCATCGTGCTGATGACCAAAGGGCAAAACGCGGCCAAAGTGATCGAAGCCCTGCGTGCCCGGGTAGATGTCGTCAATCAGTCTCTGCCGCCTGGGGTGAAGGTGGTGCCGTTTTATGACCGCACGGGGCTGGTGCAACATACCGTACATACCGTGTCAGAAAACCTTGTCGTCGGCGCCTTGCTGGTCGTGACCATTTTGGTGGTTTTTTTGCGCAACTGGCGCGCCGCGTTGATCGTGGCCTCGGTGATTCCCTTGTCGCTACTGTTTGCCTTTATTGTGATGGACTTGCGCGGTGTTTCGGCCAATCTGATCTCGCTGGGCGCGGTTGACTTTGGCATCATCATAGACAGTGCCGTGGTGTTGGTTGAGGCGTTGATGGTACGCCTGGCTATGGCAGAAGTCGATAAACACCCCTCCCACATGGGGCTGGCGTGGCGCATGCAAACCCTCAAGAGCACAGCCATCGATATGGGGCATCCTATTTTGTTTTCTAAAGCCATCATCATTACGGCATTCCTACCGATTTTCACGTTTCAACGGGTAGAAGGCAAAATCTTCTCTCCCATGGCGTTTACGCTGAGTTTTGCGCTGCTAGGCGCCATTATCCTCACACTGACGCTGGTGCCGGCGTTGCTGTCCTACACCATGTCTCGCGAGGATATGGCAGAAAAACACAGTGGCTGGATGCATGGTCTGCAATCGCGTTACCGAGCCATTTTGCTGAAAAGCAGCCGTGCTCGCTGGCCGGTGGTGATGGCATCCGCCGCCATACTGGCGGTTTCAGTCATTGCGTCACCCATGCTGGGATCTGAGTTTTTGCCTAAGCTGGATGAAGGCAATATCTGGCTCACGGTGGATCTGCCACCCTCTGCCAGCCTGGAAAAAACCAAAGAAGTCGAGCGTGAGATTCGCAAGATTCTCAACAGCTACCAAGAGGTGCACCTGGTGGTGGCACATGTGGGTCGGCCGGACGATGGGACTGATCCCAAAGGCCCTTACCATATGGAAATATTGGCTGACCTAAAGCCGCATGCGGCATGGAAGTTTGCCGATAAGGAGGCGCTCATCAAGGATATGTCCAGACGTATCCATGAGATCCCGGGGGTGCCTACTAATTTTTCACAGGTGATTCAGGATAGTGTGGAAGAGGCATTGTCTGGGGTGAAGGGCGAGATTGCGGTAAAAATTTTCGGACCAGACCTTGCGATTCTGGAACAGAAAGCGGCAGAGGTGGTGGATGCCATGAATAGCGTCAGAGGGGCCACGGATGTGGCGGCGGTGCGCATCTCGGGCAACTCTGAGCTCGATATCACGCTGAATCGTGCCCAGTTGTCGCGCTATGGCTTGATGGTGAGTGATGTGAACAATACCGTACAAACCGCGCTGGCAGGCAGTGCTGCCAATACCTTTTATGACGGTGATCGCCATTTTGATGTGACTTTGCGTTTGGATAGGCCGTTCCGCGACTCCGTGGATGATATTGATGAACTGCCTATCGCCTTGCCCAACGGTAGCAGCATTCCCTTAAGCGAAGTGGCTGAGGTGACCATCAAGCAGGGAGCTTCTCGCGTCAGTCGCGAAGCCGGTTCCCGTATTGTCTCGATAAAAGCGAATATTACCGACCGCGATCAGGGCAGCTTTGTCAAAGAGGCGATGCAAAAGGTCAAGGCGCAGGTCAAGTTGCCGCCCGGATATACCATGACCTGGGGCGGCCAATTTGAAAACCAGCAGCGCGCCATGAAGCGGTTGATGGTGATTGTTCCGCTGTCGGTATTGCTGATCTTTGTGTTGCTGTTCTGGGCGTTCAAGTCGGTTAAAAATGCCTTGCTGGTGTTACTGATGATACCGTTTACGCTGGTAGGCGGGCTGGCAGGGCTGGCGGTCACTGGTTTGCACCTGTCAGTCTCTGCTGCGGTAGGATTTATTGCATTGGCCGGGATTTCAGTACAAAACGGCGTGATTATGGTTGAGCAGATCAAGCATTACATGCGCGAGGGTAAAAGTGTCAGCGAGTCTGTCATTGAGGGGGCAGTGGCCAGATTGCGCCCGATCCTGATGACGGCGTTGATGGCGGGCCTGGGGCTCATGCCTGCGGCACTCTCTCATGGCATAGGTTCAGAGACCCAGCGGCCCTTCGCCGTGGTGATTGTCGGGGGCCTGATCACCGCCACCTTGTTCACCTTGCTGCTATTGCCTTTGCTGTTTCCACTCTTCTCGGATGTCCGTCAGCGCAAGGCCTGATGGCAATAGAATGGCTTAGAAAAACCACATTGGTGGTTGATAGTAGCCATCAATTTATTTGTTTTTAATTGATTTAAAAATAAATTCAATATTAATCAATTGGTTACAATTTTATTTAGATTGGCATGCAATATGCATGATTTAACATAGCAGCGACGCTTGCAGGTGTGGCTGCTTACGGTCTCCAATGTTAGATAAGAAGAATGTGCTTATAACAATAACGATATGCAATCTTCCCCAATTATCCTTTCCCGAGGATATTGCTTCCCCCAAGCCTTCGCGCTTGGGTTTTTTTTGTCTGTTGTGACGCAGTGCGGTATTGACGACCTAGCGGGGCGCCCGCTTTTCGGCATTGACCAGATTTTTGGGTAACTGGAAAACGACATTTTCCACCACGCCCTGCAATTCTTCCACCTGCGCGGCGCCCATGCTTTGCAAGGCGGCAATCACCTCTTTGACCAGCACTTCTGGGGCAGAAGCACCCGCCGAAATGCCGACTTTCTTTTTGCCTGCTAACCAGGCGGCTTGCAGGTGGGTGGCGTTATCGACCATATACGCCTCTACGCCCTGATTTTTAGCGACTTCGCGTAGACGATTGGAGTTGGAGCTATTGGGTGAGCCCACAATAATGACCAGATCACAGTCTTTGGCCATGATTTTTACGGCATCCTGACGGTTTTGCGTGGCATAGCAGATGTCGTCGCTCTTGGGCGCTTTGATGTTGGGGAAACGGGCTTTGAGGGCGTTGATTACCTGCGTCGCATCATCGACTGACAGCGTGGTCTGGGTCACGTAGGCTAATTTGTCAGCATCCATGACCTGCAAAGTGAGGACATCCTCTGGTGTTTCTACCAGATACATGCCGGCTTCGGATTGGCCCATGGTGCCTTCGACTTCTGGGTGACCTTTGTGACCAATCATGATGATCTCGAAGCCATCCTTGCGCATTTTGGCCACTTCGATGTGTACCTTGGTCACTAGAGGGCAGGTGGCATCAAACGCAGTCAATCCTCTGGACTCTGCCTCAGCGCGGACGGCCTTGGACACGCCGTGTGCACTGAAAATCACGATACTGCCGGTGGGAATTTTTTCCAGCTCATCGACAAAAATGGCGCCTTTATCACGTAGCTGACCGACGACAAACTTGTTATGCACCACTTCGTTACGGACATAAATAGGGGCGCCGAATTTTTCCAGCGCCTGTTCAACGATAATGATGGCGCGGTCTACCCCGGCGCAAAAACCACGCGGGTTGGCGAGTACGATATTGGGTGAATCCGTTGTTTGCATAAGTCTGTTCCGTAGAGACTGCGGCATTTGCGCAGTGAGCCACAAGGTCTGGCGGGCATCAGGTATAATCAGCGTTTTTGTTGCTCGTTGAAGCCTAAGTTATGAAAAACACTGCTACTTTGCTGATTACCTGCCCGGATACCAAAGGGAT
>CAYTIV010000050.1:8433-11932 GCA_964437895.1 uncultured Methylotenera sp. | reverse complement strand
GTGGCGATCGTGCTGTTTGCCGCTTACCGCATAGGCATGCGCGCACTCAAAAACAGGGTGATGTGGACACTGTCTGCGTTGGCGTTTGCGGCGATATGTTTATTCAAACTGCCGTTTCCATTGATTGTACTCACTGCTGCCGGTCTGGGCGTGATCGGTGGGCATCTGGCACCGCAGTGGTTTGCCGTGGGCGTGCATGGCGCTGCCAGAAAGCATTTTGGGCGGGCGCTGATTGACGATGACACGCCACCGCCTGCGCACGCCCGGTTTAGCTGGCAGGGCATGTTACGTGTGGTTTTGGCAGGGGGTGCCATCTGGTGTCTGGTGATGGCCGGGTTGTATTGGCAATTTGGCTGGCAGGGCGCCTTGGTCCAAATGGGCTGGTTCTTTAGTAAAGCCGCTTTGTTGACCTTTGGCGGGGCTTATGCCGTCTTGCCTTACGTTTATCAGGGCGCGGTAGATCATTATCACTGGCTCAGCGCGGCACAGATGATGGATGGCCTGGCTTTGGGGGAAACCACCCCCGGCCCACTGATTATGGTGGTGACTTTTGTCGGGTTCGTCGGTGGCTGGCTGAGTCAGGTGCAGGCCGCTTATGGGCCCTTTGTGTCGGGATTGTTAGCTGCGACAGTCGTCACGTTTTTTACTTTTTTGCCCAGTTTCATCTTTATTTTCAGTGGCGCGCCATTGATTGAAAATACGCGTGACAATGTGCGCCTGACGGCCCCCATGAGTGCGATTACTGCCGCCGTGGTCGGTGTGATCTTTAACTTGGCCTTGTTTTTTGCGCACCATGTGTTTTTGCAAAGTGCTTGGTTCCCCGGTGTGGACTGGCTGGCTATTCTGCTGGCAATCGCGGCTTGGCTGGCGCTGGTGCGCTACCAGCAAAGCGTGGTGCGGGTGATTGTTGTGTGTGCCGTGCTGGGGATGCTACTGCAGTGGCTACATTAGATGTGCGCTTGTTTGCGAGGGGGCTGCCTCCAGCGCTTGCGTAATGTTGGCATGGGCCTGTTGTGCGAGACTCTGCCGGCTGAGTCCCGCTGTCTCAATCGCGGGGCAAAAATGCAGATGGATCACGGGTTGCTGCATGTGCAAATAGGCGCGCATGGAGTTTAAGATGCTGGTATCTCCGGCGTAGGCGGCTTCAAGGTTAGGCTGCCCATCCGGGCGCGGGTAACGAATGGCCACCGGCCGCAACGGTGCGCCGGCCGCAATCGCCGCCTCTAGCAGGCTGCTTTTAAACGGCAGTACACTCAGTCCCTCGGTGGTCGTACCCTCAGGAAACACGCACAGATTGTCATTCAGTTTAAGTGCATGGCTGCAAATGTTGACCACGCGGGCCGCATCACGTTGGCGCGTGCGGTTAATAAAGATGGTGCCGGATTTTTTAACCAGATAGCCAAACACTGGCCAGTCTTTGATTTCCATTTTGGCCACAAACCTGACCGGAATCACACTATTGATGGCATGGATGTCTGCCCAAGAGATGTGGTTAGCCACCAGCAGGGCGCCATGGGTGCGGATATCTGGCACGCTACCAGTGGTGCTGACACGCAAATTAAAGCAGTGCAACAGACGCTTACACCACCATTGAATCAGGCCTAATCGCATCCAGCGATTGCTGATGGGGAGCGCCAGCGCGGCCAGAATCAGGCCAATGACGACATGCAACAAAATGCGGCTGATGCGCCAGCCGCGAACAATAAACGAGGTGTGTGGCAAATTATTTCAAGAAATGCGCGGCATATCTGGGGTTGATTCTGGACAGCGGTAACAATACCAGCATATCTGCAGTATTGAAAGCGGGGTCCCAGGCCGGCTCGCCGCAAATATAAGCGCCCAGGCGCAGGTAGCCTTTGACCAGTGGTGGGCAAGTGACGGACAAAGACTGATCCAGCGCGTCTATCGGTAACGGGTTGTGCGGAAACACCCGGTATTCAGCCGGTGACAGATACTCTTCACGCAAGCTATTGAACAGAGAGGCCGCCATATGGCCGCCGTCATGCATGGCGATGCTGGCGCAACCTATCATGTACTCGTATTGGCGCGCCATCATGTATTTAGCTAATCCCGCCCACAATAAGGTGATGGTGCCACCGGTGCGGTAATCCGCATGCACACAAGCGCGGCCCACTTCGACCATGCGGTCCGTCAGCGGCGCCAAGCGGCTCAAGTCAAACTCACCCGCAGAGTAATAACCGCCAGCTAACATGGCCTGCATGGGGTTCAAAATACGGTAGGTGCCCACCACTTGCTGGGTGGTATCGTCACGAACCAGTAAGTGGTCACAAAACGCGTCAAAGCCATCGATATCCAGTCCATGTGGGTTGTTGATTTGCGCCCCCATCTCTTTGGCAAACACCTGATAACGCAAACGTTGGGCTTCTAGAATCTCTTCTGCGCTGGTGGCTAGGCCTACACTCAGTGTGGTGGCTGGTGCGCGTGCCACCGGGGCGGATGTTTGTATATCGGGGCTAAAGCTCCCGATGTCCTGCAGATGGCGTTCTAACATCACGCGGCTCCTTGATAACGGTTAGCGAGATATTAGGAGGGCTAGATGAATGAATGGTGACGTTGCCGTGACAGTTATGTGACGGTGTGGTTGGCTGCACCGCCCCAGGTCAGGCATCAGGCTAGGCATAAAAAAAGCGGCCCGGAGGCCGCTGTGGTGTTTGTTTAAACCTTAATGAGAGACGCGCGAAATACCGCCACTTTCTACAATGCGCACACGGTCGCCGGCTTTAAACTGCTCATCGGCTTCCTGCACAATGGCGATCAAGCTACCGCCATCCACCTTGACCGTGATTTCTAAGGCATCCTTGCGGGTGGCCATTTCCTCGGCGGCTGAGCCTGCGATGCCGCCGGCTACGGCGCCAATCACGGCAGCGATCGCGCTGCCCTTACCACTCCCAACCGCGCTGCCTGCAATGCCACCAATGGCCCCACCGGCAATCGTGCCCACTGGCGATTTGGTGCCTTCTAGTTTGACCGAACGTACGCTCTCAACGACGCCGGTTTTGATGGTTTGCACTTTACGTGCTTCATCACGCGAATAAACGCCACCAGAGTTTGAGGTGGCGCAGGCGGCCAGTACGCCACTGATGGCTGCGATGGCTACCCATTTCAAAAGACGTGTTTTCATTGTTTTCTCCTCTGGATCAATGGCATCACTGCGCAGGCTGGCGTAAAGAGGGGTCCTCTTTCAGTGCATCCTGTACCAGTGCATGACTGTAAATGTGTTCGATGTCTGCGCGTGTGGGACGATGGTGCTGTCCGCCACGGCTAGCAATCTTGATGGCACCCATGGTGGAGGCCAGTCTGCCACAGGCTTTCCAGTCCCAGCCACGCACAATCCCATACAGCAAACCTGCACGATAGGCGTCACCGCATCCGGTAGGATCCACCAGCGCTTCTGCCTTAACGCATGGAATTTCATGGCGTTGACCTTCGGCATAAATATGAGAGCCTTCTCCACCCAAGGTGACGATCAAGGCTTTGA
>CAYTIV010000050.1:0-8423 GCA_964437895.1 uncultured Methylotenera sp. | reverse complement strand
GCAAGTCGTAATGCAGACGCTCGCGCCCGGCAAGGCTGAAGAAGTTGGCCGCCAGTTGTTCCAGCGTCAGCCCTGTTTTATCTTGAATCACCTGTGATTCATAATCGTTCACCGCCAGATAATCGGCCATTTCGATAAAGTACATCAGCTCTTCACCATTGAACATGGGCAAGCCCTGACCTGGGTCAAACATGAACGGAATGCCGGCTTCATGGCACTCTTTGGCATGTTGAAACATGGCATCTCGGCCGTCAGGGGCAATGATGGCTAGTACGACGTCTTTGGCATCTTTGACACTGTTGGTGTGCGCATGTTGCATGGCGCCTGGATGAAAGGCGGTGATCTGGTTGTCATCCATGTCCGTAGTGATAAACGCCTGCGCGGTGAAGGTGCCGTTGACCGGTGTGATGTGCTGCTGATCAATCTTGTGCTGATCCAGCCAGGCTTGGTAGGGTGCAAAATCATCGCCTACCGTGGCCATGATTTGAGGCTGGCCTTCTAGCAATTGCAGGTTATAGGCGATGTTGCCGGCGGTGCCGCCAAATTCGCGGCGCATCTCAGGCACCAGAAAAGCAACGCTCAGTTTGTGAATCTTGTCTGCCAGGATATGGTTTTTGAACTGGTCAGGAAACACCATGATGGTGTCGTAGGCCATGGAGCCGCAAATCAGAATTTTCATGTGGAATTAGCGCTGTCAGTGAAATGTGTTAAATAAAGTGAGGCTATTATTGCCCTCTGCCTGCCTGGTGGCAAGCACTAATGGGGTAGGCAGTATCAGGATTGTTTGATTGCGAGGTCGATCAGCGTTTTGGCGGCTTTTTTGGCTGACTTGATGGCGCCAGAACCGCGCTTGATCTGTTCGGCTTGCACGGCCCCCTCAAACAAAATAGAGAGTTGTAAGGCCAAGCCTTCTGCATCCTTGATATTCGCCTCTTGCGCCAGTTTGGTAATGAACTGACGGAACTCGCGAGATTGCTGGGATGACAGTTGGTGAATGCGATTTTCTTCGTTAGGAAACTCTGCGGAGGCCTTGATAAAGGCAATGCCGGTAAACGAGGGCGAGGTCACCCACTCTTCGATGAACTCGAACAGCTTCTGGATTTTTTCGTTGGGATTGCCACCCAACCCGCCCAGCTTGTCGTTCATCCAGCTCTGAAAGTCCTGATGGCTTTGCTGTAGAACCGCCAAAATCAGCTCTTCTTTGGTTTCAAAGTATTTGTATAACGTCATTTTGGTGGTCCCTGCGACCGCCACAATCGTATCCACCCCGGTGGAATTGATGCCACGGGTCTGGAATAGATCTGTAGACACCTGCAGGATTTTTTGCTTTAACGCGTTCATGTGCCTGATTATAGCACTCTATACAAAGTTGTATAGAGGCCTGTTTTTCTTTAAGTGATTAAATCCTATTGATTTAATTTTAGTTGTCGTGTTAAATATACTATACCGTATAGTATAGTTTTATCGTCAATCTAATCATTCATCAAGGAGAAATCTATGCGTTTACTCAACACTCTACTTATTTCAGCCACGCTGTTCGGTGCGACAACCGCCTTTGCGGGCGAGCCATTGTATGTGGTGAAGTCTGTTGAATTGAATCAGCCTGCGGAAACCGTCTGGAAAAAAGTCGCGGACTTTGGTGATCTGGGCGCTTGGCACCCTGCTGTGGCAAAAACCGAAATTGTGGCTGGCAAAAGCAATCATGCCGGGGCGCAACGCGTGTTGACGCTCAAGGATGGCGGCAAAATCAATGAGACGCTCACCGCCTACAATGCCAAAGGTAAAAGCTATACCTACAAAATTACCGATGGTGTTTTACCTGTGAATGGCTATGTGTCTACAGTCAGCGTACACAGCAATGGTGATGGCAAGTCGGTGGTGGTCTGGGAAAGTCAGTTTCAGCCCAAGGCGCCCGCAGATGACAAGGCGGCATCCGATACGATTAAAGGGGTGTATGACGGCGGCTTGAATCAGCTGAAAACACTGTTCCAATAATCGGGTTGCGCACTGAAAAGCCGTTGCCATGGCAACGGCTTTTTTATTGTTTCGAGTTGAGCATTAATTGCGGGGTGTAGTTACATTTGACCTGATCCAGCAGCTGATTGACTAGCACCTGCTCATCGCGGTTGGTGGTGACGTGACCGTTGATGATGTTTTCAATGTAAATGCTCTTCAGCCGTTCGGGCAGTTGTATGGCTTCTAGCAGACGGCAATCGCCATGTTTCATGGTTTCCAGGCGGCTGTAAATGGCGGCGGTCTCAGATGGGCTGGCCTCTTGCGACAAGGGGTGCGGCGGCGGTGAAGCATCGGCGATGCGGGCGGCGGTGCTTGGCGCGTTGTCTGCGGCGGGGCGCCAGTAATGGCCGACCATGATGCCGCAGCCTATGGCCACTATCACAATGGCGTAGTTACGTATCGCCAGCCAGTTGATTTCGAGGCGGGTTTGTTCGTGAATCAGCGCCTGCGCCGCCTGCTTGGCATGTTGCAGCGCAGTCGAGTGCGGATGCCGCAGTTTTTCTTGGCTGGCACTCAAGGCCATAAAGTAAAGCTGGTTGGCGAGCATCTCCGGCAGTCTGGCACCAATCAACTCTGCCTGTTGCGTCAGGTATTGTTGCAGTCTCAGCGGCTGGTCAGGTGGTGCGGCTGGCGAGTGGCTGGGCTGCGCAAATGGGCTGGAAAGCAAGTCATCGAGTACGTCGAACAGAAGGACGAGTTTTTGCGAGGCTGTTTTGCCGGACTTGTCCAGCATGCGTATCAGCCATTCAGATTGAAGCAGGGTGTGCAACATGTCCTCAGAATGGCTTGGTGACGACCAGCACGACCACCGCGAACAGAATCAGCACGGGCAGTTCATTAAACCAGCGGTACCAGACATGGCCATGACGATTGTGACGGGCTTCAAACTGTTTGAGAAGTCGGCCGCAATAATGGTGGTAGCCCAGCAGTATCAGCACCAGCGTCAGCTTGGCATGCATCCAGCCGCCACTGATGCCGTAGCCCAGCCACAACCATAGCCCAAAAGCCAGTGCCAGCAGCATCAGTGGCTGCATAAAGCGATAGAGTTTATGCGCCATCAGCATCAGGCGTGCATATGCTTGCGCATCCTGCTCCATGGCCAAGTTGACGTAAATGCGGGGCAGATAAAACAGCCCGGCAAACCAGCTGGTGACAAAAATGATATGTAACGCCTTAACCCACAACATGTGCGCGCTTTCTACAGGAATTAGCTGGCTGGATGGTCCAGCAGTTGGCGCAGGGCGCTAAAGTCGAGTTCGCCTATGGTTTTTTGCAGGCGGTTGCCTTGGGCATCGAACACAAAGGTGGTGGGTGTCAGGTTGACCTCGCCAAACGCTTTGACCATTTCGCCATAGCCATCATGCATCACGGGAAAAGGCAGTTTTTTCTCTTGCGTGTAATTGGCAACTTGCGCTGGCGGGTCGTAAGGCATCGCCACAGCGATCACCACCAGATTTTTGTCTTTGTATTGTTCATAGGTGTGTACCAGCTCGGGCATTTCCTTGATGCAACCTGAGCAGTCAGTGGCCCAAAAATTGACCAGTACGGTCTTGCCGCGCAGGCTTTGCATGCTGATTTTTTGACCATCTAATGTGGTAAAAGTGACTGCGGGGGCCTGTGGTTTTTGCATGACCGCCAGTGCCAGGCCAGCAAACAGCGTCAATGCCACCAGCGGCACTACCCATTTTTTTAACTTCGATTTCAGTATGGACATCTTAAAACCTGATTACTCAAAAAACCCAGAAAAAACCCTAGACCGTTTAACGTGTTTGTGCCGATGGTGGCGTGTTATAATTGGCTTTTGTTTTTGATAAATTATCAATGAACGCACCTGTCAACGCAGATTTGTTAAAGCACAATTCTACTCCTCTCACGCGTTTACGCGAAATCCCGTACAACTATACCTCTTTCTCTGACCGCGAGATTGTTATCCGGTTTCTCGGTGAAGATATTTGGGAAATATTGAACACCCTGCGCGCAGAGCGCAAAACGGGCCGTAGTGCACGCATGCTGTTTGAGGTGCTGGGTGATCTGTGGGTGGTTTCCCGCAACCCTTATCTGCAAGATGACCTGCTGGAAAACCCCAAACGCCGTAAAGCGCTGATTGATGCGCTGTATCACCGTATCGCGGCCATCAACGAGCGTAGTGCCGGTAACGAAAAAGTACAAAAGCTGGTTTCTGCCGCCACCAAGGCCGTGGAGAAGTTTGCTGATGACTTTAAGCAGACTGCAGACCTGCGTAAAAAAGCGCTGGCCAAGCTGACCAAATACACCCGTAAGGACAATGTACAGTTTGACGGACTGGCGCGTGTATCGCATGTGACCGACGCGACCGACTGGCGCGTTGAGTATCCTTTTGTGGTGATCAATCCAGATACCGAAGCCGAGATTTCTTATCTGGTGCGCGCCTGTATCGAGTTGGGCCTCACCATCATCCCGCGTGGCGGTGGTACTGGCTATACCGGGGGTGCGGTTCCGCTGACTCCGCTGTCAGCCGTCATCAATACCGAAAAACTAGATCAACATACCGGTGTGCAGATGCGCACCTTGCCGGGCGTGACGCGCCAGGTTGCCACCATTGAGTGTGGTGCCGGTGTGGTGACGCGCCGTGCGATGGACGCGGCGACTGCGGCTGGCCTCGAGTTTGCCTGTGATCCGACCTCGGCTGATGCCTGCTGTATCGGTGGCAACGTAGCGATGAACGCGGGTGGCAAGAAAGCCGTGCTGTGGGGGACTGCGCTGGACAACCTAGCCTCATGGCGTATGGTGACGCCGGACGCCACCTGGTTGGAAGTGGAACGTTTAGATCATAACCTAGGCAAGATTCACGACATCGAATTGGCCCGTTTCAAGATCAGCCGTTACGACATTGATTTCAAAAATCTGTTGTCTGAGCCTGAGATCCTTGAGATTCCAGGCCCCAGCTTCCGTAAAGTAGGCTTGGGTAAAGATGTGACCGACAAGTTCTTGTCTGGTCTGCCCGGTGTGCAAAAAGAAGGCTGTGATGGTCTGATCACCTCTGCCACATTTATTTTGCATCGCATGCCCAAGCACGTGCGTACGATTGCGCTCGAGTTCTTTGGTAATGTCTCGCATGCAGTCCCTGCGATTGTTGAAATCAAAGACTACTTGGATGCGACCGCCAAGAACGACCCTGCCGTCATCATGGCGGGTTTGGAGCACATGGATGAGCGTTATGTGAAGGCTGTGGGCTATGCTACCAAGGCCGCCCGCCAGCAGCGCCCAAAAATGGTGTTGTTGTGCGATATTGCTTCTGATGACGAAAATGCAGTGGGTGAGGTCGCCTCCGCGGTGGTGCGTATGTGTAACGCCCGCAACGGCGAGGGCTTTATTGCCGTTTCTGCTGAAGCCCGCAAGAAATTCTGGCTGGACCGTTCACGCACGGCCGCCATTGCTCGCCATACCAATGCGTTCAAGATTAACGAAGATGTGGTGATTCCGTTGCCACGTCTGGGCGAATACTCAGACGGTATCGAGCGCATCAATATCGAGTTGTCCATCAATAACAAGCTGCGCCTGGTCGATGCACTTGAGGCCTTTGTCTCGGGTGACTTGCCTTTGCAGCCAGACGAGGATGGCAATGCGGACCCTGAGGGCGTCAAGTCCAAGCAAAACATTGCCTTGCAACTGCTGCGCGATGTACGCGCCAGATGGCGTTTGATTCTCAATACCCTGGACGAGCCAGTGGCAGTGCTGGGTGAGCTGGGCAAGCCTGTGGCGCAATACGGCAGCGTGTTCCGTGCCGTGCAGTCTTATGATTTGCGTGTGTCTTGGAAGCGTGAGCTCAAGCGTCCGATGGCCGACATTTTTGCTGGTCGCGAATATCAAAAGATTCTCGACAAACTGGACGAGATTCAGAAAACCGTGTTGAAGAGCCGTGTCTTCATTGCGTTGCACATGCACGCGGGTGACGGTAATGTACATACCAATATTCCGGTCAACTCTGATGATTACGGCATGATGCAGGATGCGCACGCTGCCGTGGCACGCGTGATGGATCTCGCGCGAGGCCTCAACGGCGTCATCTCCGGTGAGCACGGTATTGGTATCACCAAGATGGAGTTTCTGGATCAAGCGACCATAGACACCTTTGCCGCCTACAAAAACAAGGTAGACCCCGAAGGGCGCTTTAACAAGGGCAAACTGATGGCAGGTTCTGGGCTGGAAAATGCCTACACGCCAAGCTTTGGCCTGCTGGAGCAAGAGTCCATCATCATGGAGCAGTCTGCCATCGGTGAAATCGCTGATGACATTTCTGACTGCCTGCGTTGCGGCAAGTGTAAGCCAGTGTGCTCGACACACGTGCCACGTGCCAACCTGCTGTACTCGCCGCGTAACAAGATTCTGGGCACTTCACTGCTGATTGAGGCCTTCCTTTACGAGGAGCAGACCCGTCGCGGTATCTCACTCAAGCACTTTGATGAGTTCAACGATGTGGCCGACCATTGTACGGTCTGCCACCGTTGTGAAAAGCCTTGCCCGGTGAATATCGACTTTGGCGATGTTTCCGTCAAGATGCGCAATTTCTTGCGTGAACAGGGTAAAAAGAAATTCAACCCTGGTACGGCAGCAGGCATGCTTTACCTGAATGCCAAGGATCCGGCGACCATCAAGTTCTTGCGTGGCACCATGATAGGCATGGGTTACAAAGCCATTAACTTGGCCAATAGCCTGGCCAAGAAATTTGGTCTGCTCAAAGACAAAAAAGCCCCGCCAGCCACGGTGGGCAAGGCAGAAATCAAGGCGCAGGTGATTCATTTCATCAATCGCCCAATGCCGAAAAAAATGCAGTCCAAAACCTCGCGCGCTATGCTGGGGCTGGAAGATGACACCATGATTCCGGTCATCCGCAACCCGCAAAAAGTGACCGAGGATTCGGAAGCCGTGTTCTACTTCCCGGGCTGTGGTTCGGAGCGTCTGTTCTCTAATGTTGGCCTGGCCACACAAGCCATGCTGTACGAGGTGGGCGCCATTACGGTGCTGCCGCCGGGCTATCTGTGCTGCGGTTATCCGCAAACGGCCTCGGGTAACCACGACAAGGGGCAGGAGATCACAGCGGATAACCGTGTGCTGTTCCACCGTGTGGCCAATACGCTCAACTACCTCGACATCAAGACCGTCATCGTCTCTTGCGGTACCTGTATGGATCAATTGCAGAAGTACGAGTTTGAGAAGATTTTCCCAGGCTGCCGACTGCTGGATATCCACGAGTACCTGATGGAAAAAGACATGCGCCTGCAAGGGGTGACAGGGACCCGTTACATGTACCACGATCCTTGTCATACGCCGATGAAGACCTACAAGCCGCTGGAAGTCACCAACAAGCTGATGGGTACAGAAGTGGCGTTGAACGATCGCTGCTGTGGCGAGTCCGGCACGTTTGCCGCGGCACGTCCTGACATTGCGACACAGGTCAAATTCCGTAAGCAGGAAGAGCTTGAAAAAGGTATGGCTAAGCTGGGCTTGACCCCAGGTGCGCCTGAGCAGCCGGTCAAGATTTTGACCTCATGCCCAAGCTGCCTGCAAGGGCTGTCACGTTATGGCGATGACACCGGTATCGAAGCTGACTACATTGTGGTAGAGATGGCCAAGCACGTGCTGGGTGAACAATGGATGGAAAACTACATCCAGAAAGCCAATAACGGCGGCATCGAAAAAGTACTGCTGTAAAAACAACAAACCCCGCGCAAGCGGGGTTTGTTCTGGTGGACATCAGGGCGCTATTTGCTGGCCTTAACGTAGACGTAAATGCCTGCCCAAGTCATGACCACCAGAATGATGGCAATCACAATAAAACTCATCAAACCATAGTCGGTAGATAACAAATCGATCAAAATTTTCATAGGGTTCCCTCCTGTCAGCGAATCATCATGCAAGTCATGTATCTGGCAATTATTTTGAACCCTATTAACAACATGGTTTTTGATGTAACGCAAAAGTGATGCAGGGGCGAAACGCCAAAAAGACGTTAAGATGGCCCGCATCCCAACACATAATTCAGGAAATACTCACGGATGAACGTTTACCCGCTACTCAAACCGCTGCTGTTCAAAATGGATGCGGAGCAGGCGCATGATCTCACGCTGCAAACCCTCAAGCGGGCCGAAAAGCTCGGCTTGCTGACGCCAGTGTCTCCTTCACGTTTGCCACAACAACCGACCGAGGTCATGGGGCTGACGTTTCCTAATCCGGTGGGCTTGGCGGCGGGGCTGGACAAGAACGCGGCGGTCATCGACGGTATGGCTGCACTCGGATTCGGCTTTCTTGAAGTGGGCACGGTGACGCCACGCGCACAACCTGGTAACCCTAAACCGCGTCTGTTTCGCTTGCCGGAAGCTGAGGCCATTATTAACCGCTTTGGCTTTAATAACCTGGGCGTGGATCAA
>CAYTIV010000049.1:0-11945 GCA_964437895.1 uncultured Methylotenera sp. | reverse complement strand
CATTACAAGTGCGCTGCTCTACCAACTGAGCTAACCCGGCAATTCAGGAAGGCGCAACTATATCACCTTTTTCTGGATGTGTTCCAGTGGTTTTTGAGATTTTTTTTATTTTTTATAAAAAAAACTGCCGGAGCCGCAGAAAGTGGCGTACACCCTAGGCTCCGAAGGACTTATTTAACCACTTTGAGATGAGATTTTTTAACCGCGGGGGCTGCTTGCGCCTCAACTGAAGCCTCCGTGGATGGCTCAGCATCCGGCCCAGCACCATCCCCAACCTCAAAAAACATGCCCTGGCCATTTTCTCGCGCAAATACACCAGCCACGCGGTTAATAGGGACATAAATATGCTGTGCCACACCGCCAAAGCGGGCCGAAAACACCACAGCATCATTGTCAACGTGCAAGTCCTTGACCGCCGTGTAGTTAACATTCAAGACAATCTCACCGTTTTTGACATAGGCCATGGGCACGCGCGTATGCGCATCTACTTTGACCAATAAGTGGGGCGTCAGACTGTTATCTACGCACCACTCATGAATGGCGCGAATCAGATAGGCTGTAGTTGGGATCAAATGACTCATGCGACTTTCCTTAAAAAAACAGCGCGAATAACGATTCGCGCTGTTTATATGGGTGCTGACTTTACTTACGCATCGCCTTCTCAGAAGGCGTCATCGCCTCCGCATACATCGGACGCGAGAACAGGCGCTCAGCATATTTAAGCAACGGGGAGGCCTGGTTAGGCAACTCAATGCCATAGTGACCTAAACGCCACAACAGCGGCGTGATCGCCACATCCAGCATAGAGTACTCATCACCCATCAGATAACTCTGCTTACCAAAGATGGGTACCAACTGTGTCAGATTGTCACGCACAACCTTACGCGCCTTGTCCGCAACCTCTTCACTGCCAGATTCGATATCTTTAATGTGACTAAAGAGATCTTTCTCAAAGTTATAGAGGAACAAACGCGCACGTGCACGCATAACAGGATCAGCTGGCATCAACTGCGGATGCGGAAAGCGCTCGTCAATATACTCATTGATGATGTTTGCCTCTGACAACACCAAATCGCGCTCAACCAGCACAGGCACTTCACCGTAAGGGTTCAGAATGGCCAGATCTTCAGTTTTATTGGTCAGGTCAACATCAATGACTTCAAAATCCATGCCTTTTTCAAACAGAACGATACGGCAACGGTGACTGTAAGGATCGACAGTACCCGAATACAATCTCATCATAATTAATTTTCCCTATGAAAAAAAAGACACCAAGGCCGCAAGCCTTGGTGTCGTACGTTGGTTGGCAATTAGCGAATGTCTTTCCAGTATTCGGCTTTGATTTTTTTAACCAAGACAAACAGCACAGACAGGAACAGCAACACAAACACGCCAATCCACAAACGGGATTGTTTGGCAGGCTCGGCCATGAATGCCAAGAAGTTAGTCAGATCACCAACAAATTGATCGTACTCTTCAGGGCTCAACTTGCCTGCTTTTTCAAGCTTGAGCGTATGGGTTTCATGATCCAGCACTTGCACACCCTGCAACTCGTAGAGCACATGTGGCATCGCTACTTTGTCGAACACTTGGTTGTTCCAGCCTGTCGGACGCGTATCATCTTTGTAGAAGCTGCGCAGATACGCATACACCCAGTCGGCACCACGTGCACGCACCTCAACGCTCAAATCTGGCGGTGCAGCACCGAACCATTTTTTAGCGTCTTTGGCATTCATGCTAATACGCATGGTTTCGCCTACTTTTTCACCCGCAAACAGCAGATTTTCTTTGATCTGCTTATCGCTCAGGCCGATATCCTGCAAACGGTTGTAGCGCATGTAATTTGCACTATGGCAGTTCAAGCAGTAGTTCACAAAAATCTTGGCACCGCGCTGCAATGACGCTTTATCCGTCATTTTGATTGGTGCTTTGACATCGATATGCACTTCATTGGCCAAAGCTGTGCCGGAAGCCAGCAAAGCCAGGCTCGCGAAGGCCTGAATAAACCATTTCTTCATCATTAGTATGTCACCCTTTCTGGCACTGGCTTAGTTTGATCTTTTTTGGTGTACCAGGGCATCAACGCAAAGAACGCGAAGTAAACCACAGCACAAATACGTGCCAGCACAGTAGCGCGATCTGCACGACCTAACCATGCACCGAACTGCCCCCAAACATCACCTGGCACAGTACCCAAATAACCGAGGATGACAAAACTGATCACAAAAGCCGTCAACCAGCGTTTGTACAGTTTGCCACGATAACGGATAGACTTCACAGGACTCTTGTCCAGCCATGGCAGGAATGCAAACGCAACCACTGACAGACCCATGGCCACAACCCCTGGGAATTGTGAAATGCCGATAGGTGGCACAGCACGCAGAATAGAGTAGTAAGGCGTGAAATACCAAACTGGCGCAATGTGCGGTGGTGTTTTCAACGGGTCCGCTGGAATGAAGTTGTTAGCTTCGAGGAAGTAACCTCCCATTTCCGGCATAAAGAACACAATCGCAAAAAACACCATCAGGAACGCCATTACACCTACCATGTCTTTAACAGAGTAGTAAGGGTGGAAAGGGATACCATCCAGTGGAATGCCTGTTGCCTTGTCCTTAGTCGCTTTAATCTCGACACCATCCGGGTTGTTCGAACCGACCTCATGTAGCGCCACAATGTGCACGGCAACCAAGCCCAGCAGCACCAATGGTAATGCAATGACGTGGAAAGCGAAGAAGCGGTTCAATGTGGCATCTGAAACCAGATAATCACCACGCAGCCACTCGGACAAGTCCGGGCCGATAAATGGCACGGTAGAGAACAGGTTCACAATCACCTGCGCACCCCAGTAAGACATTTGACCCCAAGGCAGCAGGTACCCAAAGAACGCCTCACCCATCAGCACCAAGAAAATGCCCACGCCGAACAGCCAGATGAGTTCGCGTGGTGTACGGTAGGAACCATAAATCAGGCCACGGAACATGTGCAGATAGACCACCACAAAGAACATGGAGGCACCGGTTGAGTGCATGTAGCGGATAATGTTGCCGCCAAACACATCACGCATGATGTATTCAACAGATGCGAAAGCCAACTCAGCATCCGGCTTGTAGTTCATGGTCAAGAAGATACCGGTCACGATCTGCAACACCAGCACCCACAAGGCCAAAGAGCCAAAGAAATACCAGAAGTTGAAGTTTTTTGGCGCGTAGTACTCGGTCAGGTGACCTTTAATGGTACTGGTCAGCGGAAAACGAGCATCCACCCAGTCAAGCACGTCTGCGGCAATGGTTTTTTTAGTAGTTGCCATGATATTTACGCCTCCGCCTTCTTGTCTTCGCCAATCAGCAAAGTAGTATCAGTCAGGTACTGGTGAGGTGGAATCAACAGGTTTTTAGGCGCTGGTGAACCCTTGAACACGCGACCAGACAAGTCAAACTTGGAACCATGGCACGGACAGACAAAGCCGCCATCCCAATCTGCCGTTGCTACAAAGTTATCGTTGGGTGAGCAGCCCAGATGCGTACAGGTACCGAGCATCACTGCATATTCAGCTTTGATAGCACGGTCTTTGTTGTTGCAGTACTCGGGTTGCTGCGGCACTTCCAGCTTAGGGTCAGACAACTGATCATCGTGCTTAGCCAAAGCGGCCAGCATCTCAGGTGTGCGACGTACAATCCATACTGGTTGACCGCGCCATTCGGCCGTCATTTTTTCACCAGGCTTGAGTTTGCTGATATCCACTTCTACCGGCGCACCTGCTGCTTTAGCACGCTCACTGGGCAGCATGCTGCCTACAAACGGCACCGCGACAGCAGCAACACCTACAGCCCCTGTTGCAGCTGTGGCTTTAACCAGAAAGTCGCGTTTTTGCAAATCCACCTCAGATGGCTGGCAAAACGACAAACAGTTGTTGTCAATTTTGTTTTCTGACATTGGCTTCCTTAATCTACCCTTTTGAGGTAACAGTGTGATCAAAACTTGAGTCGCGATTATACATTTTTCGCAGAAACAAGCCAAATTTAATTCAATAAGTCATTGATATTTATCAACTAAACAGGGTTGTCCAACTCGATATATTCGTGCTCTATGCCAAATTGATCCGACAGCCACTGCCCCAAAGCCTGCACGCCGTAACGCTCGGTGGCATGATGACCCGCGGCTATGTAGGCTGTCCCTGTCTCACAGACGGTATGCCAGGTTTGCTCTGACACTTCACCACTGATAAACACATCCGCACCTGCTTGTACCGCCTGCGGCATATACGATTGGGCAGCCCCCGTACACCAGGCCACCGTATTGATCTGCCTGCGCACATCACCCAACACTTGCGCCTGACGCCCTAGACGCGCACTGATGTGTTGACCCAGCTGCTCCAAGGTCATGCTCTCAGGAAAGTTAGCACTTGCTATCATGTTTTTATCATCTAGATAGCGCTCAATCTGCCAGCCTAACACCCTGCCTAGCTGGACATTGTTACCCACCTCGGCATGGGCATCCAAGGGTAAATGATAAGCCAGCAGGCTGACATCATGTGTCAGGAGTCGCTTGAGGCGCTGGCGCTTAAGGCCGACGACTTCAGGCGCCTCGCCACGCCAAAAGTAGCCATGATGCACCAGTATCGCATCCGCCTCGGAAGCGATGGCCGCCTCGATGAGCGCTTGGCTGGCTGTCACGCCACTGACAATACGTCTGACCTGTGGACGGCCCTCGACCTGCAGGCCATTGGGGCAATAATCTTGAAATCGGGCGATCTGCAGATAATTGGCGATTTCACTGACAAGACGATTTAATTCCATCACGGACTCTCATATACTAGTAAGCTGTTCAGACAACCATTTATCTTTGCCATTATGCGACATCTTTGGACTATCTTCTCACAAGCGGTCACGGTTTGTTTAGGCATTTTGTTTGTCTTAAAATTATTCTATCCCAATGTGCTGCAACCCAGCAGCCCGGCTTTGGTGATTAAACAGTCGGCAACGGGCAGCGAGCTGACGATCGCCAAAAATGGCTACCGCGCCGCCGTCAGCAAGGCCATGCCTTCTGTGGTCAACATCTTCACCACGGCACACATCAGCCAAGACCCTCACCACGCACTCAAAAACGATCCTTTGTTCCGTCACTTTTTTGGTGACGAAATGGAAGAGGAAGAAGAACAGCCAGAAAACAGCTTGGGCAGTGGCGTGATCGTTAGTCCGGATGGATTGATCCTGACAAATAACCACGTCATCAGTTCAGCGGATCAAATTGAGGTGGCGTTAAGCGATGGCAGCAAATCTTCTGCAACGGTAGTGGGTACTGACCCTGACACTGACTTGGCTGTGCTCAAAATCGACCGCAAGCAGCTCCCCGCCATTACGTTTAGTAACAGCGATCAGATGAAAGTGGGCGACGTGGTGCTTGCCATCGGCAACCCGTTTGGCGTGGGACAGACCGTCACCCAAGGCATTATCAGCGCACTTGGTCGCAACCACCTCGGCATCAACACGTTCGAAAATTTCATTCAGACCGATGCTTCTATCAATCCGGGCAACTCCGGCGGCGCATTAATTGACGTCAATGGCAATCTGATCGGCATTAACAGTGCCATTTACTCCCGCAACGGCGGCAGCATGGGTATTGGGTTCGCGATTCCCGTCAGCATTGCCAAGCAGGTCATGGAGCAAATCAGTTTCAATGGATCGGTGACACGGGGCTGGATAGGTATTGAAGCGCAGGACATTACGCCCGAACTGGCAGAATCCTTTAACCTTAAAAACGCGAACGGCTCTCTGATTGCCGGCGTCTTACTAGATAGCCCAGCGGATCGGGCAGGTCTGAGACCAGGTGACATCTTGACGGCGATTGATGATAAGCAGGTGACAGACAGTCAATCTATGCTGAACATTATCGCCATGTTAAAGCCGGGGGAGAAAGCGACCCTCTCCATCATTCGCGCCGGCAAGAAGAACAGCATTGCACTGTCCGTAGGTAAGCGCCCACTGCCTGGAAAAGTGATGCCTCAGGCGGATGCAGAGCCTTAGACTAAGCCCCTAGACTGACGCTTGGTCGCGACTGGTTGAAGGCGGTAACCAGCGTACCACCAGCAACCCAAGCTCGTACAGCAACCACAAAGGAAACGCCAGCATGCATTGAGACACAATGTCTGGCGGCGTGAAAATGGCCCCCACTACAAAGGCGCCAACGATGACATAAGAGCGCGCCTCTTGCAGTTGCGGCAATGTCACCCAACCCATCAGCGCCATTAACACTACGGCAACGGGCACCTCAAACGCAAAGCCGAATGCCAGAAACAACCCCATCACAAAATCGAGATACTCTGCAATATCCGTCATTACGGTGACGCCAGTTGGCGCACTGCCCACCAGAAAACCAAACACCACTGGAAACACAACAAAGTACGCGAAAGCCATCCCGATAAAAAATAGTAGAATGGCAGAGGCCAGTAACGGCCGAATCAGGCGTTTCTCTTGCGCATATAAGCCCGGTGCCACAAACGCCCAGCACTGATAAACCATCCAAGGTAAAGCCAGCAGAAATGCAGCCAGCATGGTGACTTTCATCGGCACAAAAAAAGGCGTCGTCACCGCGGTGGCAATCATGTGGGCCCCTTGCGGCAACTTGGCCAGCAAAGGTGCTGCCAACAAGCTATATAGCCGATCTGCAAACGGAAACAAGGCCACAAAGACCAGCAACCACCCAATCACGGCACGCAGCAAGCGATTACGCAGTTCTATCAGATGAGAAACAAAGCTTTCGGTGGGGGTCATATTAAGCGCGAAGGGTTACACTCTAAGCCTCAGAGGCAACATCGGGTGCAGCATCCTGACTTTTAGGGCTGGCTTTGCGTGCGCGACGCACGGGTTTGACAGGGGCAGCCTCAGCAAATAATTCGGCCTGAGGCGGCGCATCTGGCGTCACAGCCACTGAATCAAGCTTAGGCGCTACCTGCGCCGTATCAGAGGAGAGTGCTGATTTACGTTGACGTGGTTTGCGTGCCCTTTTTTCGGCAACGACCGGCGCCGTATTCACGGCTTCGGCATCCCTATCAGGTGTCGCCGGCAGGATCTGTCGCTCCACCTCGGCAAACTCTTGCTGCACCGTAGATTTGACCTCATCTTGCAGTTTTTGCAGCTCAGCAAATCGCGCCTCGCGATTCACCTCATCTTTCACTTGGGCAACCAAGCGTTGCAAACGGCCAAAAAAAGCGCCCGCAGTGCGGGCGACTTTTGGTAATTTTTCTGGGCCGATCACCACCAGAGCAACCAAGGCAATCACCAGCAACTCTGAAAAAGAAATATCAAACACGGTTAGCGCAGATTATTTGGTTTTGTCGGAAAGCTCTTCTGGCTTGGACGCGTCCTTGCCTTCATTCATGGCTTTTTTGAATTCATTGACAGCCCCGCCGACATCGCCGCCGATATTACGCAGCTTTTTCGTACCGAAAACCAGCACGACAATCAGCAAAACAATTAACCAATGCCACAAACTGAATGATCCCATTGCGCTCTCCTAGACTCTTTAAAATGCGATCAGGCCGCCGGGCCGCCGCCGTATACATGCAAATGAATATGAAAGACTTCCTGGCCACCTTCACGACCTACGTTCATGACCGTCTTATAACCTACTAACCCTTGCTCTGCGGCCAATTTTGCGGCCAGCAACATCATTTTACCCAACAGCGCCTGATGCGCTGTCGTGCAGTCTTTCAGCGTCTCAATATGCGCTTTAGGCACAATCAGAAAGTGCACCTTAGCCAAAGGCCGGATATCGTGAAATGCGATGACCTCGTCATCTTCATACAACGTTTTGGCGGGGATACTACCCGCGAGGATTTTGCAAAAAATGCAGTCTGCGCTCATTCTGTCCGGCTCGCTTTCTCGGTAATGCCAGATAAGCCTTCTCGACGCGCCAACTCATCTAGCACATCGCTGGCACTGAGCCCGGCATGGCTCAACATCACCAACGTGTGAAACCACAAATCTGCAGTTTCATAAATAATCTCATCCCGATTACCGCCTTTGGCAGCAATCACGGTTTCCGTCGCCTCTTCGCCTACCTTTTTAAGAATGCTATCCATGCCTTTAGCATAGAGTTTGGCAACATAGGACGAGGATGGATCGGCAGATTTTCGCTGCTCTAGCAGTTCTGACAGGCGATTTAATACATCACTCATGATAAATGGCTTTCGGATCTTTAAGGACAGGCTCCACGGTCACCCAGGCGTCACCTTCTAACTGCTGGAAGAAACAGTTGTGTCTACCCGTATGACAGGCGATACCTCCCAACTGTTCGACCGTGATCAAGACCACATCATTATCGCAATCGAGTCGAATGTCATGCACGATTTGTGTATGACCTGATTCTTCGCCTTTGTGCCACAGTTTGTTGCGTGAGCGTGAAAAGTAAACAGCATGGCCGGTATCGCGTGTCAGCTGCAAAGCTTCACGATTCATCCAAGCAAACATCAAAATCTTGCCCGTGGCTTGCTCTTGCGCAATAACAGGCACCAGTCCATCAGCGGTCCAGGCGACTTGATCTAGCCAGCTCATCGCACTTCTATCCCTTGTGCGCGCATGTACTCTTTGGCTTGCTGCACCGTAAATTCACCATAGTGAAAGATACTTGCGGCCAATACAGCGTCTGCACCGCCCAGCGTCACGCCATCAACTAGATGTTGCAGATTACCCACGCCACCCGACGCAATCAGCGGCACATCTACAGCTTCGCTGATCGCCTTGTTCAGAGGATTGTTAAATCCAATTTTTGTACCATCACGGTCCATGCTGGTCACTAACAACTCACCGGCACCGAGGCTCACCATTTTTTGCGCCCACTTCACCGCATCCAGTCCGGTGGGGTTGCGGCCGCCGTGGGTAAAAACCTCCCACTCAAACGGCTGATTGTCTACTTTTTTGGCATCGATAGCGACAACAATGCATTGCGAGCCAAAGCGGCCAGCGGCATCTTCCACCACTTGCGGGTTCAGTACGGCAGTGGTGTTGATGCTGACCTTGTCGGCCCCGGCATTTAACAATCTGCGCACGTCTTCTACCTTGCGGACCCCGCCCCCCACGGTGAGCGGGATAAAAATCTGCGCTGCAACACGTTCAATAATGTGCAGAATTAGATCACGGTTGTCTGAGCTGGCCGTAATGTCCAAAAACGTCAGTTCATCGGCGCCCTGCTCGTTGTAGCGCTGCGCAATTTCAACCGGATCGCCGGCATCACGCAGCTCAAGAAAGTTCACCCCTTTTACCACGCGACCATCGGTCACGTCGAGACAGGGAATAATCCGTTTGGCACAGCCCATCAGACTTGACCACTCAACTGATCGGCCAATTGCTGCGCTGCTGCAAAATCAAGCGTACCCTCGTAAATGGCACGGCCGGTAATGGTGCCAATAATGCCTTCACTCTGGACATCACACAGTCTACGCACATCATCTAGATTGGTCACGCCACCACTGGCAATCACGGGAATAGTCAGCGCCTGTGCCAAGGCCACGGTCGCTTCGATATTGACGCCAGTTAACATGCCGTCGCGACCGATGTCGGTATAAACAATACTTTCAACACCATAGTCTTCAAATTTCTTGGCCAGATCAATCACGTCGTGGCCCGTCAGTTTTGACCAGCCATCCACGGCGACTTTGCCATCTTTGGCATCCAGACCAACCATAATCTGACCTGGGAACGCATAACAAGCTTCATGCAAGAAACCGGGATTTTTGACCGCAGCCGTGCCAATAATCACGTAGCTGATACCGTCATCTAGATAGCGCTCTATGGTATCCAGATCGCGAATACCGCCGCCGAGCTGAATAGGAATATCACCACCCACGGCGGCAACAATCGATTTAATCGCATCCTCATTCACAGGCTTGCCAGCAAAGGCACCATTCAAGTCCACCAGGTGCAAGCGTTTGCCACCCTGATCTACCCAATGTCTGGCCATGGCGCCCGGGTCTTCGGAAAATACGGTGGATTCCTCCATCAGCCCCTGCTTCAAGCGTACGCAGTGACCATCT
Source organism: uncultured Methylotenera sp. (assembly GCA_964437895.1). Taxonomy (GTDB): domain Bacteria; phylum Pseudomonadota; class Gammaproteobacteria; order Burkholderiales; family Methylophilaceae; genus Methylophilus. The sequence continues at coordinate 1,915 of CAYTIV010000049.1, read as the reverse complement.
TTCAAATCAATTGCCGGAATAATTAACATGTTGTTTTCAATAGATAAATAACGAGTAGTGACTAAAACTGCCAGAGACCAGATTACGGTTTCCAGTGTACAAAATTACGCAAAAGTTGCAAGCCTGCGGCCGCACTCTTCTCGGGGTGAAACTGCACGGCAAACACATTGTCGCGCGCAATCGCGCCGGTAAATTCAAAGGGATAAGCGGTCGTCGCCGCCGTCAGATCATCCTCATCAGGCGAGACATAGTAACTGTGCACATAATAAAAGCGCGCCTGATCAGGAATATCGGCCCACATGGCGTGACTACGCGACTGATGTACCTGACTCCAGCCCATATGCGGCACCTTGAGCTTATGCCCCGCCACGTCCACCATTTTCTCGGCGGGAAAGCGCTTCACCTCGCCCGCATAGACACCCAGACCGGGCACATCGCCCTCTTCAGAGTGTCTGAACAACATTTGCAGACCGATACAGATACCCAAAAAAGGTTTCTGCTGCGTCGCATCTAACACGGCATCGCGCAGATTGCGTGCATCGAGCTCACGGATACAATCCGGCATGGCACCCTGCCCCGGAAACACCACCCGCTCAGCCTGTGCGATATGCGCTGGATCACTGGTGACCTCAATCGAAATCGAAGGCGCCACCGCTTTAAAAGCATTGGCGACCGATCTTAAATTACCCATGCCATAATCAACAATGGCAACTTGCAAGCGACTCATGATAAGCAATCAGACGTTATAACGCGCCCTTGGTTGAGGGCATTAATCCTGCCATGCGTGGATCGGGGGTCGCTGCCATGCGCAAAGCGCGACCAAAGGCCTTGAATATGGTTTCGGCCTGATGGTGGGCATTGTTGCCCTTCAGGTTATCAATATGCAAGGTGACTAAGGCGTGATTCACAAACCCTTGGAAGAACTCGTGAATCAGGTCTACATCAAACTCACCAATCATCGCGCGTGTGAAGGTACAGTCGAACTCAAGCCCTGGGCGTCCAGACAGATCAAGCGCAACGCGACTGAGCGCTTCATCCAACGGCACATAACTGTGTCCATAACGTGTCAGTCCTTTTTTATCACCCAGCGCCTTGGTGAAAGCCTGACCCAAGGTAATGCCGATATCTTCAACCGTGTGATGCGCATCGATATGCAGGTCCCCTTTAGCATGCACCTTCAGGTCTATCATGCCGTGGCGTGCAATCTGATCCAGCATATGATCGAGAAAGCCCAGACCACTCTGCAAGTCTGATTGACCCGTGCCATCGAGATTAATCGAGACGGTAATTTGAGTTTCCAGCGTATTACGCGCTACTTCGGCTTGACGTGACATATGAGAAAGGAAAGGTATTCACTAAGAATTAGGGATCAGGCTAACATTTTACCGCAAGTATTGGCTCACAGGCAAAAGCTGTTGCTAAAAACAAAAAAGCAGCCCCACAGGGCTGCTTTTTTTAACCAGAACGCGACGCGTGTTCGCGATTGATTATTTAGCTTCTTCAGTTGCTGGGGCAGCCTCAGCAGCTGGTGCAGCTTCTGCAGGAGCAGCTTCTGCGGCAGGCGCTTCAACAGCTGGTGCAGCTTCTGCTGGAGCAGCTTCAGTCGCAGCTGGTGCTTCAGCTGCTGGTGCAGCTTCTTCAGATTTTTTACCCAACAGTGAGAACACCAACACTGCAGCAACAGCAGCAATGATCCATGGCAGCAACTTGTTGCCGCCTTTAGCAGCACCAGCAGCACCGTGAGCGATCTTGGTGATTTCTGTTGCAGCGGCAGCTGGATCAGCCGCGCCGTAGATTGCCGCACCAGCAACAACGATATCAGCACCAGCATCAACCACTTGTTTAGTCGTTGCAGCTTTTACACCACCAGCCACAGACACTTTAGCACCTGTTTTCAGACCGGATACCAGACCCA
>CAYTIV010000048.1:0-12011 GCA_964437895.1 uncultured Methylotenera sp. | reverse complement strand
CATTGAGCACCGCATTTTGCTCTACGCCAACAAGACGGTCATTTTCGACTCATGCTTGATGGCGCCCAATAAAAACCCGAAGCTTAGGCTTCGGTTTTTTATTGGCTGACTATTGATTGACTGAACATAAGTGTCACTGACTCACTGAGTCCGCTGTCCAGTGTCAGTAACTTAGGGGTAGCAAGCCGCCTAGGGTAAGGTGCGCTCCAGTTTGAACAGGTCGGAAATCTGCTCTCGCTCGCGGATGACATGCATCTGGTCGCCATCGACCAGAATTTCAGCGGCACGGGCACGGGTGTTATAGTTACTAGACATACTCATGCCGTAGGCGCCTGCCGAGTGAATGGCCAGATAGTCGCCTTCTTCGATGGCCAGGCTACGGTCGTGCCCCAAAAAGTCTCCGCTCTCGCAGACTGGACCAACGATTTCATACACCTGTGCGCCCGTGGTGGGGGGCGCAATCGTGGTGATGTGGTGGTAGGCGTCGTAAAGTGCTGGACGCATCAGGTCGTTCATCGCCGCATCCACAATGGCGAAGTTTTTGGTTTCACCGGGTTTAAGGTATTCGACCTTGGTCAGCAATACGCCGGCATTGCCTACCAGTGCCCGACCGGGTTCAAACAACACCTTGACCTGGCGCCCCGCCAGCTTTTGCAAAATAGCTGCGGTATAGCTGGCAAAGTCAGGCGGGGTTTCATCACTGTAAGTGATGCCCACACCGCCACCCACGTCAATATGATGAATGGTGATGCCTTTTTCAGCCAATGCATCTACCAGTCCCAGCACTTTATCCAGCGCATCCAGAAACGGGGACAGCTCGGTAATTTGTGAGCCAATATGGCAGTCCACACCGTGCACGGCGATATTTGGCAGCTGCGCGGCTTTTTCATACAGGCTGAGGGCATCTTCAAACGCGACCCCAAATTTGTTGTTTTTGAGGCCGGTGGAGATATAGGGATGGGTCTTGGCATCCACATTCGGGTTCACGCGCAAGGAGACCGGCGCCTGAACGCCCAAGCGGGCGGCGACCTGTTGAATACGGTCTAGCTCGTTGACGGATTCAACGTTAAAACACAGGATGCCGGCTTCGAGGGCGGCTTGGATTTCTGCGTGGGATTTTCCTACCCCAGAAAACACCACTTTTTTAGGATCGCCACCTGCAGCTAGTACGCGCGCCAGCTCACCGCCAGACACAATATCAAACCCCGCGCCCAAACGTGCAAACACATTCAAAATCGCTAGGCTGGGATTGGCTTTGACCGCAAAGCAAATCAGGTGGTCATGCCCGATCAGGCCTGCCTGAAAGCGTTGAAAAGCCTGAGTCAGCGCAGCGCGTGAGTAGACATAGGTTGGCGTGTGGTGTGCTTGGGCAATATCACGCAGGGCTACATTTTCGGCATGTAGCAGGCCTTGTTGGGTGGTAAACGCAGTCACGATGCAGCTTTATCTTGTTGAGGGGGTTGAGGGTATTGGCGCTCTGGAATATACAGGTTGCCCTTGAGGCCACAGGCACTCAGTTGGCTCAGGAGCAGCGCGATGGCCAGTAATCTTGTCCAGCAGGAAAACATGATTCTCATGTCCAATATAAACAAAGACTTATTTTACCACTAAACCTTTTTATTGCTGATTGAAAGCGCGTAGCACGTGAGAGGCGCACCGTTTGTCGGCTCGTTACTGCCGCTGGTCGGTTTGGGCTGGACATGACAGCAGCCAGTTTGCATGATAAAGCCATCTAAAAAGGGGTGTTGATATGAAGCGCTTGTGCCAACAGGGGTTCAGCCTGATTGAAATGATGATAGTGGTGGCCATTATGGGCTTGCTTGCCAGCATTGCCGTGCCTGCGTATCAGGATTATGTCAAAAGCGGTAATGCCGTTGAGGCCCCATCGAACCTATCTAATTGCCGGGTGCAGGCTGAGCAGTTTTATCAAGATAACTATACCTATGTCGGTTTTGTGTGTAATCCAGCAGACGCCCAATTCTTTGATTACAGTGTGGATAACCAGTCGGCAACGACCTACACCTTGGTGGCGACAGGAAAGTCATCGAAAAATATGGGTAACTTTTCTTTTTCGGTGAATCAAGATAACGCCAAGACCTCGACCTATGACGGTACGACGGGGGCAAGCTGCTGGTTGACCTCTCCCTCCGGGACCTGCTAAATGCGCCAACAAGGCTTTTCTCTGGTGGAATTGGTCGTGACCATGGTGGTGATGGTGGCGGTGACTAGCCTGGCGATTCCGACATTCCAAGCGTCTATGGGCAACGCCCAAGTGCGTACCGTGGCAGAGTCAGTCAAAGATGGCCTGCAGCAGGCCAGATCAGAGTCTATCAAGCGCAATGCGCGTATTCAGTTGATTCTAGAGACCAGTGGCGCTTGGCAGATTGGTTGCGTGACTGTGACCCCCACTTGCCCCGCCCTGATTACGCAGCGCAGTGCGACAGAGGGCTCATCCAGTAATACTACGGTTTCGGCAGATCACTACACTGCGATATTCAGCGGTTTTGGCACGCGTGATATCGCGACTCCGGATGCCCTGACAACGGTCAATGTGACGAATGCTCAGGTCAGAAGTGAAGACTTGCGTGCCTTGCGTGTGGTTTTGGCCGCCGGTGGCAACGCCAGAGTGTGTGATCCGGCCGTTACGACTAGTGGAGATCCAAGAGCATGCTAACCATCAGCAGACAGCGCACCCGGCGCGTGCACAAAGCCCAGCAGGGCTCCGTCTTGATCGAGGCCATGGTTGCCGTGGTCATCTTCAGTATGGGGGTGTTAGCCTTGGTGGGACTGCAAAGTGCCATGATCAAAAACAGCAGCGATAACCGTTTTCGCGCAGAGGCGCAACTGATTGCCCAGGGTCATTTGGCCAATATGATGGCCTATGGCGGAGACGCTTCCACTTATGTCACCCAAGTCGATAGGGATCAAATCAAGACGCAATTACCTAATGGGACGCTCACCTTTTCTGCCATTACCAATAGCATGGTGACGGTGACCGTTAGCTGGCAGGTGCCAGGGGGCACGCGACATCAGGTCAGTGCCGCCAGTTATCTGTTTGAGGTGATGCCATGAGTCGTCAGTCATCCTTCAACGCTATGCATCGCACGCCAGTCGCGAATCGCCAGTCTGGCATGAGCTTGATTGAATTGTTGATCGGGGTATTGATTGGGCTGATTGCCACATTGGCCATCGGTAACCTGTTTAGCGGCTTTGAGGCACGCAAGCGCATGATCGCCGGGGGCGCAGATGCGCAGTCCAGTGGCGTGCTGGCCATGTATTACCTGCAGCGTGACGCACAAAATGCGGGGTTCGGCTTACCCTTGTACAACAGCAGTGACCCCTCTCCTTTGTTGTGTCCGCTGGATACTTCTATCAACCAAGCCGGCGTGGTGATAAATCTGTCACCCGTGGTGATTGTCGATGGCGGTGCAGGCAACGATATTGTCCGTATCCGCTATGGCAACCCAGCCAGTGGGGGCGCATCGTTGCGCGCGACCGGAAATATGAATAACCCGACGCTGGACGGTGGCTTAATCGGTTGCCAGGAAAACGACATCGTCCTGTTTCACCAGACCCCGACTACGCCCAGCTGCAGTATGGCGAGATTGCAGAAACTCAATGCAGATCGCACGATTAATACGCTCACTGAATTAAATACGGCTCCTACGGCGAATCCGGTGACCAACCTGAACGGTTCGGAATGGGTGCGGTTCTCGTGTCTGGGCGCATGGAACCAGTATCAGTATTCGGTGAATGCGGCCTATGAGTTAAATAGAACAGGCGGTACTGCAGCATCCAATCCTTTTCCCAATGCCGCCGCAGTGCCTGTCGCCAGCGATATCGTGTCTTTGCAGGCGCAATATGGGGTGACTATAACGCCGGACCCCACCTCTACATCGACCACTGCCGCCGCATTTCTCAATCGCGTGGATCAGTGGGTGGATGCGACCGGTATCTATGGCCCGACCATGGCCTTGATGGATAGAAACCGTATTCGGGCGATCAGAGTGGCGGTGGTGGCCAGAGATGGAAATTTGCAGAAAGACATCGTCAGCCAGGACTGCAATGGCAACGCGGTGGGGGTCAGCAAAGTCTGTCTCTGGCGGGCTGATGCCAATCCAGTCAACGTTGATTTGAGTGCAGTACCCAATTGGCAGCGGTATCGCTATCGTGTATTCGAAGCCACTATCCCTCTCAGAAACATCCTGTGGAACCGTGATGCTCTATAACCGCTCATCATTGATCTTGCATGCCACTCGTAAAACGGGGCAGGCCGGTATTGTGCTGTTTTTTGCGCTGCTGGCTCTGGCGGTGATGTCTATCGCGGCTGTGGCACTGATTCGCAGCGTGGATACCAACGCCTTGCTCTCTGGCAACATGGTTTTTCGCCAGTCGGCCAACACGGCAACCAACGTGGCCCTAGAAGGGGTAACAGAAACGTTTGCCAAAAACCTGGCGCTGGCAAATAGTGTCACCAATCATCCCACGATGGGCTACTACGCTAATTGCAGTCAGTTTGATACTCAGCCAGACGCATTGGCCTGCGATGGGAGTCGATTGACGACCGTCGCCTGGAATGACGCCAACAGTGCTTTGGTGCCGAGTCAGACCGATGGCAATGATGAAATTCGCAACGGTGTGGACCGTCAAGGTAACGAAATCCGTTATGTGGTCGAGCGCATGTGCAACTTTAGTGACGCAGAGCTCAACGGGGGGAAAGCGACAACGAATGTGACTCGCTGCATGATGGCCAGCTCACCGAGCAATGGAGAAAAGTGCTCACAGAACCGTAACAATCTTGAGCTGTTTAAGCAGTGTATTGCTAGCTCTGACTCTCCGCTGTACCGGGTGACGCTACGTATCAGCGGACCTAAAAATACGATTACCTACATGCAATCTTTTATTTCCAACTAAACAGGTGGAATGATGAAAAATTCTCTTTGCATACGCACATTATTTTGGTTGGGCGTGCTGTTGCCGCTGGCAACCCAAGCCGAGTTTCTTGATCTGGCGACCATGCCGTTACAAACCGCTGGTAGCTCGGATGTAAAGCCTAATCTCATGTTTGTACTGGATAACTCTGGCAGTATGAATTTTACTTACACGCCAGACTGGGCTGCGGATGACTCGACGGGCAGATCGTATGATGCAGAAGACTGGTTGTTCAGCAATGCTGGGTTCAATACACAGTTTTATGACCCATTGGTGACTTATTCCACGCCTTTGACTTCTACAGGCAGCAGTCTGGCCAATAAAACTTCATACAGTAATTTCAGTTCGTCAGCCTCGACTTATTATGGCAGTATTACTCGTGGCAGTTCGGCCTACTATTATGCCTTTGTGCCTGGTGAATATTGCTCCACACCTGCGTTGACCAGTTGTGTCATTTCTAAAACAGCGACGGGCATTTACAAATATCCTGCTTCCATTCGCTGGTGTAACTCTGCGAGTGCGGCCGCTAAGCGTACTTTGGGCACTAGTAGCGGGGTGACGGATAGCTGCCAGGGCATCCGTAATAATGTTTCCACAGTGAATAACAGTAATACTTATGTTTATCTGCGTCAGCCACGTGCTACTTATCGCCTGACTTTTAATGTCAGTGCTTCTGTCAGTGTCACCAGTGTCAAAATCAATAATATTGAGCTGTTGTCAGGTAGTACGAGCTCAAGCAGTAGTTCGAATACTGTTGCCAGCCGAGTCCGGTCTAATATATGTACCAGTAGCCAGAGTGGTAACTGTAAGTTGGCGGGCAATTCAGTCACCAGTTTGAGTGGAAGCAGTTTTGATATTGCGACTTTTGCCGGCGAGCCCGTGAATACGAGCAGCCCGATTCAGGTCACCTTCTCTGGCACTGGGGGCAGTTATACCGCGTCGTTAGTGACAGCCAGCACGTCGGATATTCCCGGCAGCATGGTGTATCAGGAGATTACGGCGAGTCAAACCAGCTATGTGGCGCCTGGCGCCACTAGCCGGGGGGTAGAGCGCACGGATTGTGCCAGCGAAACGTACTGTACCTATGACGAGGAGTACACCAACTTTGCCAACTGGGTCACCTACTATCGTACGCGGATGCTTGCGATGAAAACAGCCGCCAGCCAGGCGTTCAAGGTGCTGGATTCTCGTTACAGAGTCGGTTTTGTCACCATTAATAATGCTTCTTCCAATTATCTGGCGGTGGCGCCATTTGATGCGAGCCAGAAAAGCGCTTGGTACAGCAAACTGTTTGCAGCTTCTCCCAGTGGATCAACCCCTTTGCGCACAGCGCTGGCTAGCGTAGGCAAGCATTTCGCGGGCAAAAAAAACCTAGGCTCGGATGATCCGATGCAGTATGCCTGCCAGCCTAACTTTACGCTCTTGACAACGGATGGGTACTGGAATGATGGTAGTAATCCAACCCGGATATCAGGGTCGGCTATAGGCAATCAGGATGGTGCCGGCACGCCAAGACCGCAACTGGATAGTAGTAACAAGTCAAATACGCTGGCCGATGTGTCCAAATATTTCTTTGATACCGATATCCGTGATAACAGTTTGTCTAACTGTACGGGCGCGCTGGGTTCATCGGTTTGTGGTACGGCCAATGATTATCCCAAGCAGAATATGGTCACGCTGACGCTAGGGCTGGGAATCAACGGCACATTGCTTTACAGTCCAGATTACAAAACGCAGACCAGTGGTGACTACAAGGACCTCAGTACGGGCTCTAAAAACTGGCCGGATCCGATGTTGGCTGAGAATGGCACCCGGATTGACGATCTCTGGCATGCGGCAGTCAATGCGGGCGGTACCTATTACAGTGCCAGTAATCCCAAACTGCTGCGAGAATCTCTAGCCAAGGGCCTCTCTGAAATTAAGGCGGTTCAAGGGGCTAGTGCGGCGGCGGCGGCCAGCAGTCTGGCGCCCACCAATGGCGATAACTTCCAGTATGTCGCCAGTTATCAAACTGTTAAATGGATTGGTAACTTAGAGGCTCGCACCGTTGACGTCAAAACGTTGGATACTTCAGAGAACGCAGTCTGGTGTGTGGAGAATGTCGCCGCGACCGCTTGCGCGTCACCCGCTGTTGAAACCCGCATTACTGGTAACGGTAGCACTTCCATCTATTGTAAAACCAGCAACTCCGATCAGACCAAGTGTGATACAGCAGGCGGGATTCTGGGGGCGGTGCTCGGCACCAGTGAGACGGCTTCTTGCTATGTAGAGATTCCGGGGAGTTGCACCGGACGCTTACAGGCTCAGGTTGCCAGTGGCAGTCGCAAAATCTTCTTTAACTCTGGAAATAGTCTGGTCTCTTTCACGGCAGACAATTTGCCTGTATCGCATCGGACAGCGTTGTCAAATGGCTATCTGGCCATGAGCCAAATGCAGGGATTGCCGGGCACAGACCCTAAAGTCACGGATGCCAACAAGGTCGCTAAGCTGGTAGATTATCTGCGCGGTAACAAAACTTATGAGGATACCAGCTTAAACTCGGTGCCCGAGAACCGTCTATTCCGTGAGCGTCAGGCGACATTGGGTGATATTTCCCAGTCCAGACCAAATTACTTCAGGACTTCAAACGCAGGCTATCTGGACGCCAATTACAAAGCCTACAAAACTGCTACGGCGAGTCGTACCGCAGCTGTTTATGTGGGTGCGAACGATGGCATGTTGCATGCCTTTAACGCAAACACAGGCGATGAGCTGTGGGCGTTTATTCCAACGCCTGCTATTGCCAATCTAGCCAATCTGGCCGACAAGGAGTATGGCACAAGTTTTCATACCAACTTTGTCAACGGTAGCCCCGAAGTGACCGATGTTTGTGTGTCTGGTTGCAGTGGCAGCAGCGCAGTATGGCGCACCATCTTGGTGTCCGGGCTTAATGGCGGTGGCCGCGGCTACTTTGCCATCGATGTGACCGTGCCAGAATCCCCGGTATTGCTGTGGGAATTTTATGCGGATGCCTCAGGCACCAACAGTAGTGTGGGCTTCACATACGGCAACCCTGTGGTCACCAAAATGCTAGATGGTCGCTGGGTGGTGGTGGTCACCTCCGGCTATAACAACGGTAACTATGCCCGCAAACTGAATGATGGCACCTTTAAGAGCAATAGTCCGGCTGGCGATGGGCTTGGCTATGTGTATGTGCTGGATGTCAACACCGGCGCGGTACTTAAAACACTGACTACAGGTGAAGGGAGTGCCGAAGCTCCTAGCGGCCTGGCCCGCATTTCAGCCTATGCCGATCAGATGTTTGAGAACAATACTGCCGTTAACATTTATGGGGGAGATTTGAATGGCAATGTCTGGCGTTTCAACATTAATACCGGTGCAGTCACCAAAATTGCGACGCTGGCGGTAGGGAGCACGGCGCAAAAAATCACGACGCAGCCAGAGTTGGGCAAGATTGATAAAAACGTGGTGCTGATGATAGGCACGGGCAAGTTTCTTGAGCCCGCAGACTTGACCAATACGCCAGTGAACTCTGCCTACACGTTGAAGGACAATGGGCAAACTTCACCCATTTCGCGTAGTCAGCTCACGCCCATCACCATGAGTAGTGATCGCAAAGTGTCCTCCAGTAGCACGCCCAATTTTGATACGGGTTACGGCTGGTATATCGATTTTCCGGCCGGCGAGCGGGTCAATCTCGACCCCTTGTTGCTTAACGGCGTGTTGCTGATGCCTACGCTGGTGCCCAGCAGTGAGGCCTGCAGTGGCGCTGGCTATGGTTGGTTTAATTACTTTGACTACAAAAAGGGTGGCTCTGTACTGGCCAGCGGCATTGTCTCTGAGCGGATGACCACCCCTGCTGTCGGCTATAACATCGTCTACGATGGCAACGGTGTGCCACATGTGGTGGTGACGGGTAGTAATGACCCCACTCCCCAGCAGCTGAGTATGGATGATCAGGTGTTTGGCCAGAGTGGCTCAGGGACCACTACCGAGGTGTTCAAGCAAAAAACGAATGGCAGTTATGGTACCAAGCAAAGCTGGCATGAGTTGATTCAGTAGGCAGTAAAAAAGCCCCGTTAGGGGCTTTTTTATTGGGTATCTCTACTTCACCTTTTTGGCAAACACATACAAAATGACACAAATTGTTACCACAACAACAATCAGCGTATAGATGCCTACCGCGCCTAAAAACATGGTTGCCTCCTCGGTCATAAACATGATGGAGGATTCATTTTAGGTAAACAAGTCAGGTGTGTCCAGCCAATGGAAATGATTGGCGTGATTGGCCATCATTTGGCCAGGCAGAGACAGAAAATGTCTTAAACGACTTCTAGGCGCAACTCTGCGGGCTTGTAAATGGTCTGTATATTGTTGTCAGCCACAATATCTTCGGCCAGATACATGATGTCCTGAGCTGTCATCAATTCAGGTACGGTTGCAGTATAAGCTAGTGGTTCATCTTGCCATTCGTTCATGATGTCATCTCGGTAAAAAGGTCTGTATGTTTGTAATAACGTCATTTTTTTTCCGTTCTTGAGTTGCGACGGATGACAGGGGCATCTCGTCATTGTTGGCGACATGCTAGACAGTGGAGATGACGGTTTAATGAAAGAAATGCGCGATTTACATGTCAGCCAATTATGCTGTTGAGGTTGCATGAAATAGCACACACTCTTGATATCGTGCGGTTAAAAGCGGAGTAGATGATGACTAAATATATGTTGATTTTTCTGAGTCTGGTGATGGCCGGAGGTGTCTGGTATTGGCAATCATTGACAGAAGATGTGCCTGCTCAGCGAGGGGGGGCGCTGGCGCAAGCATTGAATCAGTGTGATTTGATTGCGGGCAAGGCGGCTTCGAATTTGCCTGAAGTGTTGCCTTTTCAAAAGCTGGAAAAGGCCGCACGACAGGCACGAGTGCTAGAACGCTGCATGCAGGATCGCGGCTTTGAAGAAAATCCGCGGTGGGCCAGTGCGGCCACACGCCAAGCGGTCGAGCAGGCGCGCATACAACAGATTTCAGAGAATGAGGCCTACGAGACCTTGCGCCGCGCTGCGATGTTGGCCGCGCCAGAGGCGGGCGAACGTTATTGGCGCCAGAAGCGCTGAGCCTTATCTTTTTTGACCCAAAAAGTCGGTCTTGCCGAGGGGCACGCCCAGATGCCGTAAAATGTTGTAGGCCGTGGTGGTGTGGAAATACACATTAGGCATGGCCCATTTTTCAAGGTAGTCGAGTCCGGTAAACGTCAGGTCGACCTTGCGTATGGTGAGTACTACTTCTTTGCTTTCTGCACCGGCCAGCTTTTCGGGTTGAATCTGCTGCAAAAAGCTTAATGTCTTGTCGATTCTTGCGTAAAGCATGTCGAAGCTGGTTTCATCGTCCGCATATTGCGGGATTTCAATCCCGGCCAGTCTGGCGCCCGCGCCTTTACTCATGTCGCTCACCAGCTGTACTTGCTTGGTCAGGGGATACATGTCTACAAAGAGTCGGCTGTTTAATACGGTATCAGGCGACACTTTTTTCTGCTCGGCGTAAGCCTCTCCTTGCTGCAGAATATGTTTCAGGTTGTCTAGGTTGCGCATCAAGGGGGCTACACTGACATCGTAAAGGTTCATGCTGCTCTCCACATCAATAGTCATCACGTCGGTATTGTAACGCTTCGGCCATTTGCGCATCACTGATTTGTGTTGTGCCGGCCAGGTCTGCAATCGTGCGCGCCACTTTCAAAATGCGATGATAACTGCGTGCCGACAGCGAAAATTTGTGCATAGCGCTTTCAAGCAGGTGCTGGGCTGAGGGCGTCAATTGGCAAGCGTTACTCATCTCTAGCGGCCGCAACGTGGCATTGGGGCATTGTTGGCGATGCATTTGTATCTCTCTGGCGGCGATCACCCGCTCACGTATGGCAGTGCTATTTTCTGCTGCCTGTGTTTGCCCCAGCTCTTCAGGCTGGAGTGCTGGCACCTCAATATGCATGTCTATGCGGTCCATCAGCGGCCCAGAAAGTTTATGTCGGTATCGCAATACCTGATCGGGTGTACAACGGCAGCGCTGGTTGTAATGGCCGGCATAGCCACACGGGCAGGGGTTCATGGCCGCAAGCAATTGAAAACGTGCGGGATAAGTCGCCTGTCTGGCCGCGCGCGAGATCGTGATGCTGCCATTTTCAAGTGGTTCACGCAGCACCTCCAGCACTTTGCGATCGAACTCAGGCAACTCATCCAAAAACAACACACCGTGGTGTGCTAGGCTGATTTCGCCTGGCCTCGGCACGGTCCCGCCGCCCACCAGCGCGACGGCCGAGGCGGTATGGTGGGGTGCACGAAAAGGCCGCCGCTTCCAGGCCTGGGTTGGCAGCAGGCCCGAAATTGAAAGAATCGCTGCACTTTCCAACGCTTCTTGCGTGCTCATGTTGGGCAAGATGCTGACAAAACGTTGCGCCAGCATGCTCTTACCCGTGCCGGGCGGGCCGCACATCAGCAAGCTATGCTGGCCGGCTGCGGCAATTTCGAGGGCGCGTTTGGCGCGACGCTGGCCTTTGACCTCCGCATAGTCCGGTGGTGGATCATGCTCTGCACATTCCGGTGGGGTGGGCACATCTAGGGCCTGTTTGCCGCTCAGGTGCGCGCAAACTTCCAGCAGATGATGCGCTGCCAAAATGGTGCAGCCCTCTACTAGGCTGGCCTCAGTGGCACTTTCATGGGGCAGGATGGCGGCTTTGGGGGCCGCATTGTGGTGTAGCAGTTGATAGGCCAGTGCGACCGACCCGCGTATGGGGCGCAATTCGCCGGTGAGGGCCAACTCGCCAGCGATAATGTAATCGGCAAGCGCTTGTTTAGGCAGTTGACCAGATGCCGCCAGAATGCCCAGCGCGATCGGCAGGTCGTAGCGGCCGCCTTCCTTGGGCAGGTCGGCAGGGGCGAGGTTGACGGTAATGCGACGGGCGGGAAACTCGAAGCGAGAGGTCTGGATGGCTGCGCGGACACGGTCCTTGCTCTCTTTAACTTCAGTCTCTGGCAGCCCGACGATGGTCATTGTCGTGATATAATGAAACAATGAACCAGACTCCACGAGCT
>CAYTIV010000047.1:3008-12035 GCA_964437895.1 uncultured Methylotenera sp. | reverse complement strand
TTGAATGCAAAATACTCACAACGGACTTAGGGTTGACAGAGAGCAGAATTAACGAGCTTGAAGGTATTGAAATCGTTGCGCTACATTGTTTAATTAAGCGTTTTTTTATTGTGAAATGCTCAATACCAAAACTCAAAAAACTGATAGAAAATGTAGACATCGTGCATTTGATGGGACATTGGAATGTGCTTAATGTGCTTGTATATCTCATCACAAGAGTCACTAAGACACCATACGTCATCTGTCCTGCTGGTGAATTAAATATTTTTGGAAGATCTATTGTTTTAAAAAAAATATTTAATCTTGTCATCGGCAATAGCATCATCAGAAATGCGTCAGGTTATATTGCAGTGACTAATGATGAGAGAAGGTTTTTTAATGCCTACAATATTGACTGTAGTAAATTAATTGAAATACCCAACGGCGTAAGTCAATCAGACTTTGAGCCTGATGATTCTAAATCCACAGCATTAAAGGCTACATTACGCAATCAACCCTATATATTATTCATGGGGAGATTAAACTTAATTAAAGGTCCAGACCTCCTTTTAAAAGCATTTTTAAACATAGCTGACCGCTATCCAGACCAGCATTTGGTTTTTGCAGGGCCTGATGGTGGCATGTTAAAAGAGTTGCAACAGCTCACAGAGTCTTACTCGTTATCCCATCGTGTACACTTTATAGGCTACTTGGGCGGGCAGGATAAAGTGTTGGCATATAAAAATGCTGACATCTTGGTAATTCCCTCAAGACATGAGGCGATGTCAATCGTGGTGCTAGAGTCTGGCATGGTTAAAACACCGGTTCTAATCACGGATCAGTGCGGCTTTGACGTCATTGCTAAAAAAAATGGCGGATTTGTAGTAGAAGCTAACACACAGGCTATAGAAGATGGACTATGCGAGGCTTTGCGAAACAAAACCATACTAAAAAAAATGGGGATCAGCCTCCATGAGTTCGTCATAGAGAACTACACCTGGAATATCATCGCCAACCAATACCTGTCATTCTTTGAAACCGTCATTAACAAAAAAAAGATTACGCCACTAAAATGAGAATTTTGATTGTTAGTCAATATTTTCATCCTGAAAACTTCAGAATCAATGACTTGTCGATTGGCCTTAAAAATCTTGGCCATGATGTCACAGTACTGACCGGTATCCCCAACTACCCTCATGGTCAATTCTTTGAAGGATATGGCTTTTTCAGTCCGAAGAAAGAGTCATGGAATGGCATTAATGTTATTCGCTGCATGTTAACGCCTCGTCGAAATGGCAGCTTTATACATTTGATATTAAACTACATGAGTTTTGCATTTTTTGGCAGCATTGCAGCCTTGACAAGGTTAAGTGGTCACTACGATGCTATTTTTGTTTTTCAAGTTTCTCCGGTGACCGTGGGCATACCGGCCATTGTTGCCAAATATGTAAAAAAAGCCCCTATTTTCTTCTGGGTTTTAGATTTATGGCCAGAAAGCGTCTTAGCGACCACCGAAATAAAAAACCGAACCATCATACGCTTGCTATCAAGCTTAACACGTTGGATTTACCAGCATTCCGACAGAGTCTTAGTACAATCAAAAGGCTTTTATGAACATGCGAAAATAATGGGTGTGAGTGATGCTAAATTAAGATTCTTTCCTAATTGGGCGGAAGACTTTTATACACCAAGCACACCAAACCCAGACATTGATAATAGTCTGCCTCAGGGTTTTCGCATCATGTTTGCAGGTAATATTGGCAAGGCACAAGACTTCGATGCCATTTTACAAGCTGCATTCAAGCTCAGAGAGCAGGTGAATATTC
Organism: uncultured Methylotenera sp.; assembly: GCA_964437895.1. Classification (GTDB taxonomy): domain Bacteria; phylum Pseudomonadota; class Gammaproteobacteria; order Burkholderiales; family Methylophilaceae; genus Methylophilus. The sequence goes on along the minus strand of CAYTIV010000047.1, from coordinate 10,230 downwards.
AATGGATTATCGTTGGGGACGGCAAAGAAAAGGCTTATGTTGAAGCCCAAGTCCGCAGACTTGGGCTGATTAATACAGTGCATTTCACCGGACAAAAACCTGTACATCAAATGCCTTCTTATTTTGCTTCTGCAGATGTATTGCTGGTTTCACTTAAAAAAGAAGATATCTTTGCGAGCACCATACCGGGTAAAATACCTTCATATTTAGCTTGCGCAAAACCAATTATCGGCATGCTGGACGGTGAAGGTGCAAACATTATAAACGAGGCAGTCGCCGGCTTTACCTGTGAATCAGGTGATAGTGACACACTCTCAGAAATTATCTTGAAAGCCTCTAAACTCCCTGCTGAAGAACTTGCAAAAATGGGCAGTAATGGGCTGCATTTCTATCATAAAACATTCAACAGAACAGCCCTCTTTAAAGAACTTGAAACAGAAATATCATCTCTGATATCTAGAGACTCGCAATCATGAATACATTTAAAAACAAAACACTTTTAATTACTGGTGGTACGGGCTCATTCGGCGGGGCTGTTCTTAGACGATTTCTGGACACTGAAATCGCCGAGATTAGAATCTTTAGCCGAGATGAAAAAAAACAGGATGATATGCGCAAAAAATATGCGCACCCCAAACTGAAATTTTATATTGGGGATGTCCGTGATGGGCGCAGTATTACAGCGGCCATGCGAGGTGTGGACTATGTTTTCCACGCGGCAGCTTTAAAACAAGTGCCCTCTTGTGAGTTTTATCCAATGCAGGCAGTCATGACAAATGTAACCGGGACAGAAAACGTGCTTGAAGCAGCAATTGCAGCGGGCGTTCAGCGCGTTGTTTGCTTGAGCACTGACAAGGCTGTATACCCGATTAACGCCATGGGAATCAGTAAGGCCATGATGGAAAAGGTGATGGTTGCCACTAGTCGAAACCTTGAAGGTAGCAAAACAGTGATTTGTGGGACAAGATACGGAAATGTGATGGCATCACGCGGCTCTGTCATCCCCTTATTTGTTCAGCAAATTCATGCTGGCCAACCGATTACGATCACAGATCCGAGCATGACTCGTTTCATGATGACACTGGATGATGCTGTGGACCTAGTGTTGTATGCGTTCAATCATGGACGAAATGGCGATATTTTCGTTCAAAAAGCCCCTGCTGCAACTGTTAGTGTATTAGCCGAGGCTATTCTCGACTTAATGAATAAAACTGACCACCCTATCAATATTATTGGTACAAGACATGGGGAAAAACTCTATGAGACATTATTAAGCAAAGAGGAAATGGCTTGTGCGGAAGATATGGGGGCGTATTTCAGAGTCCCTCCGGATGGCAGGGATTTAAACTATGCAAAATTTGTTGAGGTTGGAGAGCGAAGACTGACTCAGAGCTCTCATGGTGAAGACTACCACTCTCACAACACAACAAGACTTGATAAACAAGGCATGAAAAGCCTTCTGCTAAAACTCGACTTTATGAAACGTATTTCGAACGGTGAATCCGCTGAAGCTGAGGACTAGTTAATGAAGGTTTTAATTACTGGCGCTGATGGTTTTATTGGCAAAAACCTGCAATTACGACTCGAGGAGTTGCATTGCGTAGAGGTTGTGACATTCACACGCAAACACCATGAAGATGATCTAAAGACATTGATCAAAGGTGTGGATTTTGTATTTCACTTAGCCGGTGTGAACAGACCCAAAGAGACGCAAGAGTTTATTCAAGGTAATGTGGATTTGACCCGTCTGTTGTGTGAGGCATTGTTAGTCGAACACAACAACACAGGAAAGACTATTCCTCTTATTTATACATCCTCTACTCAGACGCAAAAGTCTAATGAGTACGGCAAATCCAAACTAGAAGCTGAGGGCTTACTGCTTCAGTTATACGGTGAAGCCGCGCAAAATGCTTTAAGCATTTTCAGGCTACCTAATGTATTTGGAAAATGGTGCAAACCAGATTACAACTCGGTAGTTGCAACGTTTTGCCACAACATAGCGCGAGATTTACCGGTAATGATTCATGATCATTTGGCAGAGATGACACTTGTCTATATTGATGATGTGATTGATTGCTTCCTCACTCACATGCAAGGAAATATAGATAAACAAGGTCAGATATATGCCACCGTATCTCCACAATATACACTTTCAGTGGGTGAGTTGAAAAATCTGCTGACAGGGTTTCGTGAAAGCCGGAATACATTGGAAACAAGTCGGGTTGGGACTGGCTTAATAAGAGCGCTCTACTCTACTTATGTCAGCTATTTACCTCCTGAAAATTTCTCATACCCACTTAAACTACACGAGGATGCTAGAGGCGTTTTTGTGGAGATGCTCAAAACACCTGATTCGGGTCAGTTTTCGTTCTTTACGGCCTATCCTGGCATTACTAGAGGTGGGCACTATCACCATAGTAAGACAGAAAAATTTCTAGTCATACAAGGGCTTGCGCTTTTTAGATTTACCCACATGATTACCGGCGAAACGTACGCGCTAAAAACATCTGGAAAACATCCTCAAGTTGTGGAAACAATCCCAGGTTGGGCGCATGACATCACAAACATCGGTGACGAAGACATGATAGTGATGCTGTGGGCTAACGAGCAGTTTAACAAGGAACGTCCAGATACAATCAGTCATGCGATGGGCACCGTTTAGGAAACTTATAAATGACAACACAAAAATTAAAAGTCATGACAGTCGTCGGGACTAGGCCCGAAATTATTAGGCTATCCCGTGTAATTGCAGCACTTGATCAATATTGTGATCATGTTCTCGTGCATACAGGGCAAAACTATGACTACGAGTTAAATCAGGTTTTTTTTGACGACCTAGATGTACGTAAACCAGACTATTTTCTGGCGAGCGCAGAAAATGCCTCAAGTGCGGCACACACCATAGGAAATCTGATTATTTCTGTTGACCAAGTTTTGCAGCAAGTGAAGCCTGATGCTTTATTAGTACTAGGTGATACGAACAGCTGCTTATCAGTCATACCTGCAAAGCGCCAGAAAATTCCAGTATTTCACATGGAAGCAGGAAACAGATGTTTTGACCAACGTGTTCCAGAAGAGATAAACCGCAGGATTGTAGATCATACAGCCGATGTCAACCTGACTTACAGCACAATCGCCAGAGAGTATCTATTGCGTGAGGGGCTTCCTCCAGATTTAGTGATAAAAACGGGTAGTCCCATGTTTGAAGTGCTCAATTATTACAGGACGCGTATTGAAGCCTCTGATGTTTTAAAGCGACTGAGTCTTATTGAGGGTCAGTATTTTGTTGTGAGTGCGCATCGCGAGGAAAATATCGAATCTCAACAATCTTTTGGCAAACTGGTTGAGGTCCTGAATACATTGGCTAAGGAGTATGATTTGCCCATCATAGTCTCCACCCATCCCAGAACACAGAAGCGTATTGATGCCACAGGCTCAAGTTTTCATCCCAATATTAAACTAATGAAGCCACTAGGCTTTAAAGACTATGTGAAGTTGCAACTATCAGCACGCGCTGTACTTTCAGATAGTGGCACGATTAATGAGGAATCGTCCATTTTAAACTTTCCTGCACTAAATTTACGGGAGGCTCATGAACGGCCAGAGGGTATGGAAGAAGCCGCAGTCATGATGGTTGGGCTAGAAATCAACCGTATTATGCAAGGCTTGAAAATTCTTGAGTCCCAATCCAATGCGCCTGCACGTATATTAAGACCAGTGGCTGATTACAGCATGCCTAACGTCTCTGAAAAAGTAATCCGTATCATTCATAGCTATACGGATTACGTTAATCGTGTCGTATGGAAAAAGTACTAATTACATCAAAAGAAGGTTCATATCTGATTGATATTAAAACCTCATATAACTACTCGTAAGACTTGTGTTAAAAAATGACAAAAAGAAGCTTTGATATTTTTTTCGGAATTGTAGCTGCAATCATTTTTTTTCTACCTGTATGGTTGCTGCTGTTCGCTGTCAAAACAACATCGAAGGGGCCAGTCTTATTTTGGTCTGATCGCGTTGGTCAAAATAACCGTATATTTAGTATGCCAAAATTTCGCTCTATGAAAGTTGGCACACCACAAATAGCCACGCACTTACTGAATCAAAAAGCTAAACCAGAGCTTTTTCTAACACCGGTCGGAAGTTTCATTCGAAAAACCAGTCTGGACGAACTGCCACAAATATGGAGTGTCATAAAAGGTGATATGTCTATTGTGGGGCCAAGACCTGCGCTTTTTAACCAAGATGACTTGATAAAATTACGCACAGAAAAAGGCGTTCATAAACTCAAACCGGGCATTACCGGCTGGGCGCAAATCAATGGCAGAGACGAGATTCCTATCCCGCAAAAGGTGGCTCTGGATTTCTATTATTTGCAGCACCAATCTCTTTTACTCGACATCAAGATTATTGCACTGACAGTCATTAAGGTATTAATGCGTGATAACATCTCGCATTAATCTTCCGGTGTACTTCAATGCTGAAACTCCCTGCCAGATTTCTATCAGTCCTCGCATTATTGCATGACGCAGTAGTCGTATTGGCCGCATGGTGGCTGGCATATACATTGCGCTTCAACTTCAAAATACCCGCTGAGTTCACTGCTTACCTCATACAAACTCTACCCGTTATCTTTATTTTTCACTGTGTCAGCTTTTATGCTTTTGGACTGTACAAAGGCGTATGGCGATTTGCCAGCCTACCAGACCTAAAACGTATTATGCGTGCAGTGGGTTTTGCGGCATTGCTGAGTGCCACTTACGCACTGCTCATACATCCCACCATCATCATTCCGCGCTCTGTCCTGATTCTTAACCCGATGCTACTGATATTAGCGATGGGGGGCAGCCGTTTTATTTATCGTGCTTGGAAAGAACGTCGCCTGTTTAACGCGATTGCTTTGCAAGGCAAGCCGGTGATTGTGATTGGAGTGGAAGACGCGTCGTTTAATCTTATCAAAGAGCTAAGTAAGAACCCGGAGTGGCGCGTGGTGGCCATGGTTGATCCCAGTGGCAAGCTGGTTGGCCGTGAAATCATGCACACCACTGTAGAAGGCGGTCTTGACGATATTCCGCAGATTGCGGCGCGGCATGGCTGCCAGCATTGCATGATCGCGATGCCGGGCAGTCGACACGAGAAGCGTCGCTTAGCGGTGGAAGCTGCGAGAAAAGTGTCTGATATGGAGGTGCTGACCTTGCCGGCGATGTCTGACCTGATCAGTGGCCGCATCAGTTTGTCACAGATTCGCAAGATTGATGTCGAGGACTTGCTGGGTCGCGATGTGGTGCAGTTGGACACCCATGGGTTGAGCACGATGCTGGCTAACAAAGTGGTGCTGGTCTCTGGGGCCGCGGGTTCAATCGGCTCGGAGTTATGCCGCCAAATTTTGAGCTTTCACCCAACACAACTGATTTGTGTCGATCTTTCTGAGTATGCGCTATATACCTTGCAGCAAGAGTTCAGCCAGTGGACGACGGATACACAGCTGTTATATATGGTGGCGGATGTAAAAAATCAGACGCGTATTCAACGGATTCTGAGCAACCATAGACCCGATGTGGTACTGCATGCCGGCGCTTACAAGCATGTGCCGATGATGGAGCACTTTAATGTGGTCGAGGCCTTACAGAATAATGCCTATGGTACTTACCAGATTGCCGCAGCCTGCCAGGCCGCTGGCGTACCCACTTTTGTGCTGGTTTCTACCGATAAAGCGGTGAATCCTACCAACGTGATGGGGGCCAGCAAACGGTTGGCGGAGTTGATCTGCCAAGGCTTACAGCATGCGCAGAGCAATACGCGTTTTATCACCGTACGTTTTGGCAACGTGCTGGGTAGCAGTGGCAGTGTGATTCCTAAGTTTCGCGAGCAAATTGCCCATGGCGGACCGATCACCATTACGCATCCCGATATTACGCGTTACTTCATGTCTATTCCTGAAGCTGCGCAACTGGTATTGCAAGCAGCCACGATGGGCAATGGCGGAGAAGTGTTTGTGCTCGACATGGGTACGCCGGTCAAAATCATTGATCTGGCGCGTGACATGATCAAGCTCTCTGGTCTGCAAGAACAAGACATCAAGATTGAGTTTACCGGCTTGCGCCCGGGTGAAAAACTCTACGAAGAGCTGCTAGCTGATGATGAGAACACCCTACCCACCAGCCACGAAAAACTGCGTATCGCCCAGGCCCGCAGTGCAGATACCGCCTGGTTGACGCAATTGCTGGAGTGGCTGGTGAGCGTACCGCATCTGGCAGAGCCTCAAATCAAGCAGGACCTGCAACGCTGGGTCGAGGAATATCAGCCTGACAGTCGTCCGGCGCCGGCCGTGACCCTGCGCGGCAATGGCTTGTCATTGGACAGCCTGCCCTCGCCTTCACAACACTTACACTAATATGCCCTTACTTACCCTGAAACAGGCCAGCTTGGCCTTTGGTCACGTGCCTTTGCTCGACCATGTAGATTTTCAACTCGACAACAAAGAGTGTGTCGGCATTATTGGCCGCAATGGCACCGGCAAGTCCAGCATGCTCAAAGTGGCCGCCGGGGAGGTGAAACTGGATGATGGTGAATGCTGGCGTGACCCAGGTAGCAAGATTGCGTATGTGCCGCAAGAGCCTGACCTAGACCCTAACCACGATGTATTCACCGCGGTTGCCCAAGGCCTAGGGGCGGTTGTGGCCCAGTTGCGCGAGTATCACGATATTTCCCACCAGCTGGCACATGCCACGGATGCGGATGCCCTGCTACAACGCTTGCAGCAATTACAGCATGACCTCGAAGCTGAGAATGCTTGGGCACTGCAATCGCGCATTGAATCCGTGCTCTCCAAGCTGGGCCTCAACCCGGAAACCGCTATCGCCACCCTTTCCGGTGGCTGGCGTAAACGGGTAGCCTTGGCACAGGCCCTAGTACAGGCGCCCGATGTCCTGCTGTTGGATGAACCCACCAACCATCTTGATCTCGAGGCCATCGTTTGGCTGGAAGAGTTACTGCAGGCCTTTCAAGGCAGCGTCATGCTCATCACCCACGACCGCCGCTTTCTAGACCGCTTATCTACGCGCATTGTCGAGCTCGACCGCGGCCATTTAACCGAGTTTACTGGCAACTACAGCCAGTATCAGATCAAGAAAGCCGAGTTGCTGCAGGTAGAAGCCCAGCATCAAGCCAAGTTTGACAAGTTTCTGGCCCAAGAAGAAGTCTGGATACGCAAAGGCGT
>CAYTIV010000047.1:0-2908 GCA_964437895.1 uncultured Methylotenera sp. | reverse complement strand
AAGGCCAGATCCAGCTGGGCACCAATATTCAGGTGGCCTATTTTGATCAGATGCGCGAACAGCTGGACCCAGAGGCCTCGCTGGCTGACACCATCAGCCCTGGTTCGGACTATGTACAGATTGGCGATACCCGCACCCATGTCATCGGCTACCTTGAAGACTTTCTGTTTGCGCCGCAGCGTGCGCGTTCCCCTGTAAAGTCACTCTCTGGCGGCGAGCGTAACCGCCTGTTGCTGGCCCGCCTGTTTGCGCGCCCAGCCAACGTACTGGTGCTGGACGAGCCGACCAACGACTTGGATATCGATACGCTGGAGTTGCTGGAAAGCTTGTTGCAGGATTATCCAGGCACGCTGTTCTTGGTCAGCCATGACCGGGCGTTTCTTGAAAACACGGTCACCCAGGTCATTGCCTTTGAAGGTGACGGCGTGCTGACTGAGTTTAGTGGCGGCTACGATGACTGGCTGCGCTTTAGCCAGCAACGCACAACGAACGCTAAAGCTCCGACAGCCAAACCGCAAGGCGCACAGACTGAGCCAGCCAAAGCGGCAGCCATGCCCGCGAGTACACCCGCCCGCAAGAAGTTAAGCTTTAAAGAGCAGCGTGAACTCGAGGCATTGCCGGCCGAGATTGAGCAGTTGGAACAGGAACAGGCACAGATACAAGCGCAGTTTGCGCAGGGTGATATTTACAAACAGCCGCCGGATCAGGTTAAAAAATTGCAGGAGCGCTTGGATGAAATCGAGTTGCTGGTGTTAGAAAAAATGAGCCGCTGGGAAGCCCTAGAAAACATGCTGTAGACACGCAACAAACAAAAAGCCCAGGGTTTAACCCTGGGCTTTTTTATGTATGTCAAATATTCGATTGATTAGACAGAGAACCCACTACGGCTACTGTTGGCGCGGTGCGCCTGACCATTTTTACCATAAAACTGCGGCGCGGCACTTTTGCCGTTGAGCGCATCCAATTTTTCTTGGTTGCGTTGGAAATGTTTATTAATCAGGATACCGTTCAAGCGGTTCAACTCTTTGGCACGGGCTAGTTGCTGCTGGAAGGTAACCCAAGCTTTATCCAGCATCTGGTTAGATTGCTGCTCTAGCCAGGCAGACATGCCCTGCTCATTGGGCTCGAAGCCCGCAGCGGCCAGCGCATCGTAGCGCGAACTAGCCGCGGCCCCTAGTTCTTGTAGCAACTCAACCCGCTTGTCGATCATGCGTTCTATCATGTCCAGATCGGCCGAAACCAGCGCGGTCTGTTCTTCTTGCAAATCACTCAGCAACGAGGATACCAGCGCTGCATCTTTGTCAAAACTGACTGAAGAAGTTAAATGATTTGCAGAAGTCATCATAATCACCTTTTAGGTTGTATCAAATCTTTCACAGTTTGCAGCAGACCATCCGCCACTTTACCTGTATCTACCGAGAAATCACCGCGTGCAATGGCAGCCTTGATTTCATCTACTTTTTTGGTGTCGTACACTTCACCTGCTGACATGCCTGCTTCAATCGATTGCAGTTGCACTGAAGCAGATGACAACGTGACATTGTCAGACGCTGGCGTCGCCACGGTGGCGGATGCCGCTTTATCATTGCCTTTGCTTGCAGATCCTTTATCCAGCGCAGGTTTATCTACACCAATACCCAATTTTTTAATCGAATCTGAAATGTTCATACCATACCTCATCTGTTTTTGAATCGTTACAGGGCCCGTTTGCAGCTAAACCCTCGTTCGTTAAGAGTACTATCGGCATAGTTTAAGCGAACTTTAACGCTAGATGAACTTTTTATCGCATGTTTATGTTTTTCAGACATTTTTTCTACTACAAAACCGGTGAATTTCCTTAAAAACGCACATCAACCTTGCCAGAAGACAGTGCGACACCTTTAATAATTTGTCCACTGCTGACCTTCACATCTACGACTTGGCCCACATGAGCGGTTTGTAGCGCGGTGCCATCGGCTGTAATCACAAAGCCGTCACCACGACTGTTTAACTGTACGGTCTGCCCTTGCATAATCACGGGCACCGCTTTGAGCAGCTCTGGACGCAAGACAGTCCCCAAGGGCATATTTAACGCGGCCTGCTTACCAGAAACCATGGCGACATCGGTGATGATGCCTGCCGGCAGCTTGCTCAAATCGCCGCTTTGCATGACCACATCGGCCGCCAATACTGGCGAGCCCTGACTAATAGGCACGGCGGTCACTGCATATTCGCCCCACACCTGCACATCCGCCTGCACATACAAGGTCCAGGGTTTAAATTCAGACTGCACACAACGCACACCGATATGGGTTTTTCCCCACAGTCGCGCGCCCTGCACAGTAAATCCTTCCATCACAGCACATTCAGTAATTTTGATACGGCTGTCTATCGGCTGTATCTCAATATTCACTTTGCCAGGATAGCCCTGCGTCTGTGTTTGTACAAACTGCATCGCGGTCTGATACAAACGGCTGTGCATATCATTGCCCGCCCCTGTCGCAGGTGCGGCAGATAGCCCAAGGCTGCACAAGCTCATTAAGCCAGTGGCAACGCATTTTGCGAAAGGATGAGGGAGTGATTTCATGTACCCCATTTTACGCACTCGGGGCAAGGCTGATCTGGGAAATAAAGGTCTTTTCCCCTGTTTAATTCAAGAATCGTTGTGTAGGCGGCAGCGTACACTAGGCATAGCTAGTAAAAGTCACGCGTGTCCACAAGCGAGCTGCTTAACAGGTTTAACGGACAGCGGTGACAGAACTTTAGAGGCTAAGCAAAAAAATTTCAGCACAGCCTCGCAAGACGCCGGAAAGGATTAAACGATGATGAACAAACTAGACGCCGCACTGAATTTCCATCAGACGGCATTGCGCGTGCGCAATCAGCGTCAAGAGCTGTTGGCATCGAATATTGCCAATGCGGACACCCC
>CAYTIV010000046.1:0-12045 GCA_964437895.1 uncultured Methylotenera sp. | reverse complement strand
AATGAAAATCTCCAGCTGGCCACGCGCTTTTTCCTGCCCCACGTACTCATCGAGCTGCTTGGGGCGCAGGGCGCGCTCTAACGCTTCTTCCTGCACACTGGCAGAGGCGGGAGCCACAAGTCTATCAGTTTCAATCATGGATGATCGCCGACAACATCAGGCACAAACGGGAGGAGGGTTGCATCATGGCCGAACATTTAAAAGTGTAATTTTTTGTCATGATACCACGCGATTTCAGCATCGGGTTCATTGGCCTGATCATGCGGTTTTGGCGAGATACTTTAATGCCTGACGTATCCCTTCGCTGACGCCTATACCCGGCTCCAACAACTTGATGGTCGCCGTCACCTCACGTTCATGATAGCCCAGCGCCACCAGCGCATTCAGAATATCATCGGTTGCCGCCTTGGCTGCTGGCTGCGCAGAGGTTGAACCGGTGACGACAAATTTATCCTTCAACTCCAACAACAAACGCTCTGCCGTTTTTTTACCGATACCAGGAATCCGTGTCAGCAGCGACACCTCCTGCTGACTCACGGCCAGCATCAAATCGTTGACGCTGACGCCGCTGAGAATAGACAGTGCAGACTTGGCACCAATCCCATTCACCTTGAGCAGCTGCTTAAACGTGTTTTTTTCTTGCTCGCTGCCAAAACCATAGAGCAGCTGCGCATCTTCTCGCACCACCATGTGGGTCAGAATCTGCACCGGCTGACCCAGTTCAGGTAAGTTGTAAAAGGTGCTCATCGGCACCTCCACCTCGTAACCTACACCCTGACAATCCACCACAATCAGCGGCGGCGACTTTTCGAGCAAACGGCCTTGCAAACGCGCAATCATATCAATCTTCCATTTCTGACTCTGAACCTCGTGGTGGCCAATGCACCCAACCCTTGCCCGCCATGGGCATGGCAGATGGCACAAGCTAACGCATCGGCCGAATCCGGACTGGGCGTGGCTGGCAGCTTGAGCAGCCGCTTCACCATCTCTTGCACCTGCTCTTTTTGCGCATGGCCATTGCCAACAACGGACTGCTTCACCTGCAAGGCCGTGTATTCAGACACCGGTAACTGGCGAATCACGGCAGCAGAGATGGCTGCCCCCCGCGCCTGGCCTAATAACAAGGTGGACTGCGGGTTAACGTTCACAAAGACTTTTTCAATCGCAACCTGCGTGGGCGCATAACTGGCGATGACCTCAAACAGGCCATCCAGAATCACCTTCAGCCGCTCAGGCAGCGCCTCCTGCTCACGCTCGCCATCGATACTTTTCTTGGCGGAGGCGGTCTTGATCACGCCACTGGTCACGTAGGAGAGCTTGCCGTCTTTGGCTTCGATCACGCCAAAACCGGTGATTCTCAAACCGGGGTCTATACCCAGGATGCGCGTTACGCTCATGCGACGCGGGCTCCGGCCTGCGGCGTAGCGCAGGCCAAGCGAGTTGCCATGCCGGTCAGCAGAGGGTTCACTTAGTTCTCTTCGATCACGGCAGAAGTGTAAACCTCTTGCACATCATCCAGATCTTCCAGCATATCCAGGATTTTCTGCATTTTCACCCCATCATCGCCAGTGAAAACCACTTCATTGAGCGGCTTCATGGTCACCTGTGCCATCACTGGCTTCAACCCTGCCGCTTCCAGCGCTTCTTTCACAGTGACAAAATCCCCGGGCGCAGTAACCACCTCAATGCTACCGTCATCATCGGTAATCACATCTTCAGCGCCTGCTTCCAACGCGGCTTCCATGACCGCATCCTCTGACACGCCAGGCTCAAATACCAGCTGACCACAGTGCTTGAACATAAACGCCACACTGCCATCCGTGCCCAAATTACCACCGTGCTTGGTCAGTGCATGGCGCACATCCATCACCGCACGCTGACGGTTATCCGTCAGGCAATCAATAATGATGGCGGCACCGTTGATGCCATAGCCTTCGTAACGAATTTCCTCGTAGTTCACGCCTTCCAACTCACCCGTGCCTTTTTTGATGGCACGCGTAATGTTATCTGAAGGCATGTTTTCTTCTTTGGCCGCAGCCACGGCCGCACGCAAACGCGGGTTCATAGCGGTATCGCCGCCGCCCATACGGGCTGAAACCGTGATTTCTTTGATCAGTTTGGTAAAGATCTTGCCACGCTTGGCATCTTGACGGCCCTTGCGGTGCTGAATATTGGCCCATTTACTATGTCCAGCCATATTGCTTCCTTGTATGTTCTAACAACGTGATTGAGGTAATTTAACCCGGCGATTTTACCACAGGCACAGGCTGCCTTTGCCGCCGTCGCACACCCCTCGCTGTCAAGCGGCGTAAAAAAGGCCTGACATCAATCAGGCCTTGCTTGCATCAGCGTGAGACTTACGGGCGCTTGCCGTAGCCTGGCCGCATCATCAATATCGAGATCAGGGTCAATGAAAAGAGTATCAGCCCCATTCCGGTCATTTCAAGGCGATCAGGCACTTCATGCAACTGTATCCATGCCGCCAGCACACCAATCACCGGCGCTAGCATAGAGGCCATGCTAGCCACCCCAGCCGGCAGGCGCTGCAAGGCAAACAGCCACAATAACCAAGCCACCGCACCGCACAACACCACATTAAACAATACCGCCCCAATCAGGTAAGGCGCCCATTGCATAGGTGGCGCTGGCACCCACCAGGCAATCAACACCATGGGCAGTGAACCTAGCAGCATAGGCCAAGCGGTCAAATTAATCAGATCCAGATTCGGGTGGCGTCTGTGCAACTGCTTGGTCAGGATCGCAGACAGCGCCCAAGAAACCCCAGACACCAAGGCCAGCAGCATGCTAAAGCTGTCAGCATGCAGGTGCAAGGGGTCAAAAATGAGCAGCATCCCCAGCACTGCGGCCAGCACAGCTAGCCACTGCCAGCCATGCACGCGCTCCCCCAGCATGGGCCACGCAAACAGCATGGTCCAGAAAGGCATGGTATACGTCAGCACCGCCGTTTTACCCGCCCCACCCTCGACCAACGCCCACATCAATACGCCGGTAAAGCCGACATTCTGCAACATGCCGAGCAACAGCATGGTGGGAAACTCGGTCAAGCCCATCGGCCGCCTGAGCACAAACAGCACCCCAAACAGCACCAGCGCCCCAAAAAAAGTACGCATGGCAGCGAACTGAAACGGGCCTACATATTGCAGTGCACTTTTCATGACCACCCAGTTGTACCCCCAGATAAGGGTGAGCACCAGTAAAGCCATTAAGGCTTGTGAGCGTTGCCTGATTAACGGATCCACACAGCGTCCTTCGTTCAGTTAGTTCCAGATATGGGTGACAGCCAGCCACCGACCATCAGACTGCTTCTGAAAGACCACTTGCACATTGCCGCCAAACTGCTGTTTAACGCCATCGGCACCGACCATGGCAGCGGCCCAGCGCCCGGTTTGTGTCACCAAGGTATCCGTGATGACAGCCTCATTCATGGTCAGGGCATGCTCAATGACGCCTGCCGCAATCAATCCACCAAAAAAGTCAGCGGCAGCCTGACGCCCCTTCACCACTTGGCCAGCAGGCGCGGGCATCACGATGGCGTCTTCTGCATACAACGCAGCAATGGCGGCGGTGTCTTTACGATTAAAAGCGGCATCAAACTGCTGATTCAGTGCAATAAAGTGATCAACGACGGTGGTCATAACAAAACTCCTAAAATGAATGTTGAATTTACTGATTAAAGTCCCAGGCGGACATTCCCTGATCAATCACCCCCAGGATCGCCTGCAAATCTTGTCGTTGCTGCACGCTTAAGCCCTGCATGCATAAACGCAAACGCGTGTAATAGTCAGGCATGACCGCATCTAGCTTGGCCTGCCCCGCAGCGGTTAATTGAATCTTCACACTGCGCCGGTCTTCAGGCACAGACACACGCTGCACCAGTCCGCCCTGCTCCAAACCATCCAGCAACCCGGTCATTGTCGCCCGTGTCACGCCGAGCTTTTCGGCCAACATTGAGGGGGTAGAGGTCAGGTCGGCCTCGCGCATGAGTAGAATGAGTACCCACCAACGCCCCTGCAATAACTCGTGTTTGCTCAGGCAGGCGTCCAGCGCCACCGATAAGTCCGTGGCAACGCGCAGCAACATGAGAAAGCTGGCAATCGCCGTCACATCTGCAGCCGGATAGCGCTGAGCGAAACGCTGCAGCACTTCTTGGGTAGGAAGATCTCTAAGCTGTAACATAATTAGCCACATTATAATTAGCTAGCTAACCATGTCAAGCCATCCAGTGGGTTTTTTTCATGACCACATGGGTGTATATTAATGAGCCGTGCCCTGTGAAAGGAGGAAGTTATGAAGACGCTTCAGCAAGTACTCACTCATAAAACGCATCAAGGCATCATTAGCATTGCGCCCAACCGGCCAGTGTATGATGCGCTGGTCATTCTGGCCGAATACCAGATTGGCGCACTGGCCGTCATTAAGGATGGCGAGCTGGTGGGCATTTTTTCGGAACGCGACTACGCGCGCGAAATCATCCTCAAAGGACGCTCCTCTAAAACCACCCCCATCAGTGACGTCATGACGGAAAAAGTGATTACCGGCAGACCGAGCGAATTGGTGGAATCCGCCATGAGCACCATGCTCGAGAAACGCATCCGTCACTTACCCGTGGTCGACAACGGCAAAATGCTGGGCATGCTTTCTATTGGGGATATTCTGAAAGAAACCATACAGTACCAGCAGGAACTGATTCGCCAGCTCGAGAGTTACATCCACAGCTAGCGCCACGCAGTTCACCGCAAAATCATCACCGCATTAAAAAAGGGAGCCTCAGCTCCCTTTTTTGTCATTCGGCCACGGACAACCGCGCGCTGTTACCGTTTACAGGTATTTGGCCACCATGGCATTGTGCAAGTCATTGGCAGCAATCGGCAGCTTGACGAAATGGCCACTGCCGGCCGCTTGCTGAACCGCAGCGCCCTGCTTATCGAACAACTGCTCGACCAGAATATCGCGGTTACCACTGGGGTGAATCAACTGTAATTTATCACCCACGGCAAACTTGTTGCGCGCTTGAATCGAAGCCAAACCACGCTCGGCATCATAATCCACGACATCGCCGACATACTGACTGCGATTAGCGCTAGAGTGACCTTGCTTGTAGTTTTGATGCTCAGCGGTATGGTGGCGTTGATAAAATCCATCGGTGTAGCCGCGGTTAGCCAGATTTTCCAGCTCACCGAGCAATCGCCAGTCAAATGGCCGACCGGCCACCGCATCGTCAATCGCCTGACGATAGTTCTGGCTGGTGCGTGCCACGTAATAGCGAGACTTGGTGCGCCCCTCGATCTTGAGCGAATCGACGCCGAGTGCAATCAGCTTCTCGACATGCTCAATGGCCCGCAGATCCTTGCTGTTCATGATGTAAGTCCCATGCTCATCTTCCATGATGGGCAGCAACTCCCCTGGGCGGCCTTTTTCTTCGATCAGATAAACCTGCTCTGCCGCCGGATGACGAGGCAGCGAGCCACACGAGGACAAGTTTGATTTTTCCACCTCAGCCTGGAAATCAAACTCCTTGAGACGAATCACGCCTGCCGCATCAGGCTGCGCATCATGCACCTTGTAATCCCAGCGGCAGCTGTTGGTACACGTGCCCTGGTTAGGGTCGCGCGAGTTGAAATAGCCTGAAAGCAGACAACGGCCAGAGTAGGCAATACACAGCGCGCCGTGAATAAAGACCTCCAACTCCATCTCTGGGCATTCCTGACGGATTTCTGCGATCTCGTCCAGCGACAACTCGCGGGAGAGAATCACGCGCGTCAGCCCCATGCGCTGCCAGAACTTAACGGAGGCATAGTTAACGGCGTTCGCTTGCACCGACAGATGGATAGGCATCTCCGGCCATTGCTCGCGCACCATCATGATCAACCCGGGGTCAGCCATGATCAGGGCGTCCGGCTGCATCTCGATCACCGGCGCCATATCGCGCATATAGGTTTTGACCTTGGCGTTGTGCGGCGAAATATTACTCGCGACAAAAAACTTTTTGCCGCGCGCATGCGCCTCCTGGATACCGATGGCCAGATTCTGCATCGAGAAATCATTTTCACGTACGCGCAAGCTGTAGCGCGGCTGTCCGGCATACACCGCATCCGCCCCATAATCGAAGGCAGTACGCATACGGTCCAGGTCACCGGCCGGGGCCAACAGTTCAGGAGACTTTATCGCCATGTTTTTTCCTAAAAAACTACTCACCAATAATTTTGACTAACACGCGCTTGTTGCGACGGCCATCAAACTCACCATAGAAAATCTGTTCCCAGGGACCAAAATCCAGCTCACCCTCAGTGATGGCCACCACAACTTCGCGCCCCATGATTTGACGCTTGATATGCGCATCAGCATTATCCTCGCCGGTGTCGTTGTGTCTGTAGCCACTCACAGGCTCATGCGGCGCCAGCTTTTCCAGCCACACCTTGTAGTCATGATGCAGGCCACGCTCATCATCATTGATGAAAACACTGGCAGAAATATGCATGGCATTGATCAGGACCAGCCCTTCTCGCACGCCGCTCTCGCGCACGCAGGCTCTGACATCCGAAGTGATATTCTTGAAATCCATGCGGGCAGGGATGTTAAACCACAACTCTTTGCGAAAGCTTTTCATGCTGATTCCCTTTTAGTAAAAAGGGTATTTTATCACTGACCACGGTCAGTCCAAAAATGCTGCCTGCGCTCACGGCAATAAAAAAGGCCTCCTAAGGAGGCCTTCTGCTTTTAGAAAGTCTTAACCGCGCACATCCACATGCTGACTAAAGGTCTTGCCCTCGTTATCGGTCGCCGTCACTTCCAGCGTACCCGGCGCCTCAGGGATGAAACTAAACTTCATGTAAGGATCCTCACTGGTCCCCACACCCACATCGACCGTGAGCAAGGGCTGGCCATTGTAGTTAAAACTGGTCTTGTTGATGTAAAAAGCTGGCACATAGCCTTGTGAAACCAAATCACGCTGCAAACCGGTACGCATCACATGCTTGATATTGAAGGTGGCCGTCGCCGCCTCGCCCACTTTAGGCGCATCCACATTCATTTTGATTTTACCGGCGGCCGCACGTACCTCAGCTTCGTTATTATCGACCGTGCCGCCACAACCACCCGCTGCACGGATTTCACGTTTGCCCATATACAGTTTGCCATCCGCCGTTTCACCAATCAGGCGTACAAACGAATCCGCCTCTTGGCGTATGCGCGTGGAGAGTTGAAAACCATTCAGACGCTCGGTCAGATGATAGGTCGCAGCCAACTGAATGGGATTGGCATCGACAATGACATACAACTTACTCAACACCACGCCCTGCGCGGCAGCTTTGTCGTAAATCAGCGTCACCGGCACCTGTGCACCACTCTCGGCGCGACGGGGGGCCTCAATCTTAAGAAAATCAACTTCTTCGATATTACGCTTGGGAAAAAAAGCCTCTTTAACCACGGGCCACAATTTAGGATCAGCCTCTGCCTGCGCCAGCGTCGTGGCACTCAGTAAAGATAATCCCGCAAACAACCACCACAATCTCTTCATGCTCGTCCCCTGTTCAAATTAATGATTGGTTTTATATGGCGGAATTGTCTACTAAATGCCCGTCCCTGATATGTGATACCCATCACACTGCTAAAGTTTGCTCGGATCACCGGAAGGTCGCATGACGTAATTAGGGTCAGCGTACTCGGCAAAATTGAGTTCTACCCCATTGCCCGCTGGATCACGCAGATTGATCTGCCGGATGCCATTGGCCAGTATACGCGTGGTGTAGCTGATGGCCAGCGTCTGCAAATGTGACTCCATGGCGGGCATGTCGGTGCAGTTAAACGAGACGTGATCAAAAGTGCCATGCACATGCAATTGCGGCGGCTCTGCCGTTTTATACTCCGCCAGATGCACCACCGCCTGCGGCCCGATATACAGCCAGTAGCCATAGGTCGTGCTGGCCACACGTTTACCCACGGTCAGGCCCAGTACGTCACAATAAAAGTCACGTAGCAAATGCATGGTGTCACGATCCGTGCGGAAATTAACGTGATCAATTCCAGTTAAAGGCATGAGGCTCCAGTCCAATAGCTACCCGTGCATCGGGTATGTCAACAGTGTGCGCAATATAGTACAAAAATCAGTGTCCTTCAAATTGACACAAGGCAAACCCTTGGACGCCGGCCGCTTGCAAATGTTGCATACCGCCTAGCGCCGGCAGGTCTATGACAAAAGCCGCCTGCGTAACAATGGCTCCCAACTGACGAATCAGCGTCACGGCAGCGCAGGCCGTGCCCCCAGTAGCAATCAAATCATCGACCAGCAAAATGCGCTCTCCCGTGGTCAGCGCATCCACATGTACCGCCAGCGCATCTTCACCATATTCAAGCGCATACGCCTGCGAGAGAGTGGCCGCTGGCAGTTTCCCGGGTTTGCGCACGGGCACAAAACCCAGCTGCAGCTTGCTGGCCAAAGCCGCACCGATGATAAAACCACGCGCTTCGATCGCCACCACCTTGTCCAGCGCAACATCGGCATAGCGCTCAGCCAGGGCATCAATCACCGCATTGAAGGCCGTCGCATCCTTAAGCAGGGTCGTGATGTCTCTGAACTGTATCCCCGCTTTAGGATAATCAGGCAAGGTACGGATGTAGGATTTGAAGTCCATCATGTGCTAACGCCCATAAAAAACGCGTCTGCCAATTGGCAGACGCGCTGTGAGGGTTGACAGCAGGCTGTCACAACTGCGACCGGCTTAGCTTGTCGCGGCGTTTTGCTGACGCACGCGGATATGTAATTCACGCAACTGCTTCTCATCCACCTCGTTCGGTGCATTGGTCATCAGGCACTGTGCACGCTGTGTTTTCGGGAATGCGATCACATCGCGAATAGACTCGGCACCGGCCATCAGTGTCACCAGACGATCCAGGCCGAAGGCCAAGCCGCCGTGCGGTGGCGCACCATATTGCAGTGCGTCCAGCAAGAAGCCAAATTTCTCTTGTGCTTCTTCCTTGCTAATTTTCAAGGCATCAAACACTTTGGACTGCACGTCCTGCTTGTGGATACGCACAGAACCGCCGCCCACTTCCCAGCCGTTCAAAACCATATCGTAAGCTTTGGACAGACAGGCACCCGGATTGCTGACCAGCAAATCTTCGTGACCATCTTTAGGCGCAGTAAAGGGGTGATGCAAGGCAACCCAGCGGTCAGCGTCTTCATCATGTTCAAACATCGGGAAATCCACCACCCACAGCGGTGCCCACTGGCGGCCATCGACATGGCCTTTTTCGTGACCCACTTTGGTACGCAACGCGCCCAGCGCTTCGTTCACGACTTTAGCTTTGTCGGCACCAAAGAACACGATATCGCCATTTTGCGCACCCGTACGTTCGATGATAGCTTGCAGCGCCTGCGTATGAATATTTTTAACGATCGGGCTTTGCAAGCCTTCTTCGTTCAGCTTGGTGATGTCGTTGACCTTGATATAAGCCAGACCCTTGGCGCCGTAGATCTTGACGAACTCGGTGTAGGCGTCAATTTCGGAACGGCTGATCGCCGCACCGTTAGGCACGCGAATCGCGGCCACGCGGCCACCAGCCATATTGGCTGCACCCGCAAACACCTTAAAGTCCACATCTTTCATGATGTCACTGAGTTCGGTGATTTCCAGCGTCACACGCATATCAGGCTTATCGGAACCATAGCGGTTCATCGCTTCGCTGAAAGGCATGCGAGGGAACTTGGCTGGCAGGTCGACATCCTGAATCTTTTTCATCATCTGGCGAATCATCTGCTCAACGATGTCCATGATCTCGTTTTCTTCTAAGAAAGAAGTCTCGATATCCACTTGGGTAAACTCTGGCTGGCGATCAGCACGCAGATCTTCGTCACGGAAACACTTTGTGATCTGGAAGTAACGGTCGAAGCCAGACACCATCAACAACTGCTTGAACAGTTGCGGTGACTGCGGCAGCGCGAAAAACATACCATGGTGCACACGAGATGGCACCAGATAGTCACGTGCACCTTCTGGCGTAGAGCGTGTCAGCATCGGCGTTTCAACTTCGATAAAGCCGTTTTCATCCAGATAGTCACGCAGGTTTTTGGCCACTTTGTAACGCAGCATCATATTCTTCTGCATGGCAGGACGACGCAGATCGATGTATCTGTGCTCCAAACGCACGGTTTCAGTCAGATTGTCATCATCCAGCATGAACGGCGGCGTCAAGGAAGCGTTAAGCACTTCGATTTCTGTCGCCAGCATTTCAACTTCACCGGTCGGCAGATTAGGGTTGACCGTGCCTTCAGGGCGCGCGCGCACCTTACACACCACGCGCAACACGAATTCATTACGGACCGTCTCGGCCACGGCAAATGCGCCCTTGGTATCCGGATCGATCACGATTTGCGCCAGGCCTTCGCGATCACGCAAATCGATAAAAATCACGCCCCCGTGGTCGCGACGTCGGTGGGCCCAGCCACACAGGGTCACGGTTTGTCCAATGTGTTCGCGGTTCAGGTGACCGCAATAATGTGTACGCATCATAATAGTTATATCTGGTTAAAGGTGTGTTGCGGTTAATGGTGTTTAGGCAAGGGCGCCACTGTACCCATGCTGATGATGTATTTCAAGGCCTGATCCACGCTCATGTCGAGTTCTATCACATCCGACTTTGGCAACATCAGAAAAAACCCTGAAGTAGGATTAGGGGTGGTTGGCACATACACGCTGACATAGTCACCCTGCAAATGGTTGACGACATCGCCTCCGGGCACGCCGGTGAGAAAAGCAATGGTCCACACGCCCTGACGGGGATACTCGATCAGCAAGGCCTGACGGAAGGCATTTCCAGAATCAGAGAACAGCGTATCAGACACCTGTTTGACGCTAGAGTAAATGGACTTGACCACGGGCACCCGCACCAGCAGGCCCTCCCATAACTCAATCAGTTGCTGTCCAAAAATATTGGTCGCCACCAAGCCTGCCGTCAAGACGATGGCCACAGTCAGAATCACACCAAAGCCAGGAATATCCACACCCAGCCAGGCTTCAGGCCGCCAGCCCACGGGCAGCAGCAACAGGCTCTGATCCAGCGTCTGTACTAAAGTTTTGAGCACCCACACCGTAATGAACAGTGGGACCAGCACTAATAAACCTGTAATGAAATATTTTTTCATGCGCGTTGCGTTCTAGTGGCAGGCACAGCCCGGCGCACATTTGGCGCCCTCTGAACTGCCGGAGGATTCTGCCGGGGCAGCGCTTTTGGGCGCAGAACCCTGTTTGAAGTCTGTGGCGTACCAGCCACTACCTGTCAGCTGAAAATTGGGCGCGGATACCTGCTTACTAAATGTCTGTTGCTGACATTTAGGACAGGCCTCAACGCTAGGAGCAGACACTTTACGCATCAGCTCTTGCTGGAAACCACACGCTGTACATTGAAAATCGTAGATAGGCATTTGTTATTACACCCTGCAGGGCATCTTGCTGAAAAAACGAACCAGAGACGGATTATACCCGATTCGCGTTACAAGTAATAAAAACTGGCGCGATGTATTTGAATTAAAAAGACTTTAAGGAGCTTGCTATGCCCATACTCTCACTCAAAACACCTGTGCTGTTGAGCATGTTGCTATTTCTTGGACTGACCAGCCGGGATCTCAACCTACATCACCCTCGCCTGTCGCTGACCCAACCAGTCCAGCTCGCCCAAAGCCACCATACCCAGAGCCACGCCCTAGAGGCGACTCAGGCGCGCTAGCCTGCCGCCTTAGGCCATACAAGCTAGAGTTGAGCCTCGTAAGCGGCTTGATCCAGCAGGGACTCAACACCACCAGCCCCGGCAGCCAACTTGAATATCCAAGTGGCATAAGGGTGGTCATTGATTTTTTCTGGTGAGGACAGCGCATCCTCATTCGTCGCCACCACCTCGCCTGACAATGGCGCATAAATATCCGAACCGGTTTTAACCGATTCGATCAAACCACACACCTCAAATTGGGTCACCTGTTGGCCCACTTTAGGCGGATCTACAAACACCACATCGCCCAGCATATTCTGTGCG
>CAYTIV010000045.1:4583-12216 GCA_964437895.1 uncultured Methylotenera sp. | reverse complement strand
TCAATCCCAGCGCGGCAATCACATAGTGTGACTCGTGGAAGTACACTTTCAAATCTTCCCAATGTTCACCGGCTTTCATACCAACATATCCCAGCACCCAACACCAGATGAGTGAGCCGACAAAGGTATAAGCCACAAAACGCGTCATGTTCATGCGCGCCACGCCGGCCGGAAAAGCGATAAAGGTACGCACAGCGGGTAACAGCCGCGCAATAAAGATAATGATCTCACCATGCTGAGCAAACCAACGGTCGGCCATGTCTAAGTCTTTTTTGCTGATCAGCACATATTTGCCGAATTTTTCTACCAGCGGACGGCCACCATACATGCCCAGATAATAGGCCGGGATAGAACCCACCACGCAACCGATGGCCCCTGCCAGCGCGATGCCCCACAGCGTGAGCTCGCCTTTGCTGACCAAAAAGCCAGCAAACGGCATGATGATTTCTGAGGGCAAGGGGATACAGGCAGACTCAATCGCCATGAGCAGCACAATGCCGCCATAGCCCATGGTCGCAATCACGCCGATGATCCAGCTTGCCACGGCGGCAACAAATTTTTCCAGCATTACGTAAATTCCTTCAAGAGTGTTTTTACCAATTCTACACGGTGATTAAGATTGCCGAGCTGTACCGTCACTCTTAATTTATCCGGGCCGTTCATGCGGCAGCGCTTGTCACGCTGCAACAGGCTGATCAGCTTCATCGGATCGAGGTCGGCTTTGACATTGAACTGTAACTGGATGGCGGCATCTGAGGCATCAATCTTGATGATGCCCAGTGGCTTGGCCGCGATGCGCAAACGGTGGCAGGCCATCAGGGCCTCGCCTGGTTCAGGCAGCAGGCCAAAACGGTCAATCAGCTCTTCTTGCATGGCATCCAGCGCGTCATCATCTTCGCAGTTGGCCAACCGTTTGTAGATGACCAGCCGTTCATGCACATCTGGGCAGTAGTTGTTAGGCAGCAAGGCCGGGCTATGCAAGTTGATTTCAGTGGTCACGCCCAAGGGGGCATCCAGATCCGGCTCTTTGCCCGCCTTCAGCTGTTTGACGGCATGGTTGAGCATGTCCGAATACAGATTAAAACCAATCTCCTGCATCTCGCCACTCTGGCTGTCTCCCAGCAACTCGCCGGCACCTCGGATCTCGAGGTCATGCATGGCCAGATGGAAGCCGGCGCCCAGGTCTTCGAGCAACTGGATCGCATCCAGCCGTTTTTGCGCCTGCGGCGTAATGTTGCGATGCGGATCGGTCAGCAAGTAAGTATAGGCTTGGTGATGGCTACGACCGACGCGGCCGCGCAACTGGTGCAACTGCGCCAGGCCAAACATATCGGCCTTGTTGATGATCATGGTGTTGGCACTGGGCACGTCAATGCCGGTTTCTACAATGGTGGTACACAACAACAGGTTGGCGCGTTGCTGATAAAAGTCGCGCATCACGTGCTCCAGCTCGCGCTCACGCAGCTGGCCGTGCGCAATGGCAATACGCGCTTCGGGCAGAAACTTCTCCAGTTTTTCCTTCATGACATAGATGGTATCCACCTCGTTATGCAGGAAATACACCTGGCCGCCACGCTTGAACTCACGCATGACCGCCTCGCGGATGATGCCGTCAGAATACGGTGTGTGAAAGGTTTTGATCGCCAACCGTTTTTGCGGCGGCGTAGAAATCACTGAGAACTCGCGCAGACCTTCCATCGCCATGCTCAAGGTGCGTGGAATCGGTGTCGCCGTCAGAGTCAGCACATCCACCTCGGCGCGCAAAGCCTTCATCTGCTCTTTCTGTCTGACCCCAAAACGGTGCTCCTCATCCAGAATCGCCAGCCCCAGATTTTTAAACTGCACGTCTTTCTGAATCAAACGATGCGTGCCGATCACAATATCAATGCTGCCATCGGCCAGCCCTTTGAGCGCTTCGGCCTGTTCTTTGGCGGTTCTAAAACGGGAGATCTCGGCGATCTTGATCGGCCACTCGGCAAAACGGTCACAGAAGTTCTGGTAATGCTGTTCGGCCAGCAAGGTGGTGGGCACCAGCACGGCGACCTGACGACCGCCCATGACGGCCACAAACGCTGCCCGCAAAGCCACTTCGGTTTTGCCAAAGCCCACATCGCCGCATACCAGCCTGTCCATAGGGCGGCCAGACTGCATGTCGCGAATCACGTTTTCAATCGCCTCCAGCTGGTCTGGCGTTTCCTCAAACGGGAAGCCCTCACAGAACGCCTCGTAATCATGCAGGCTCAGGGTAAAGGCATGGCCACGGCGGGCGGCCCGCTGTGCATACAGGTTGAGCAACTCGGCCGCGGTATCGCGTATTTGCTTGAGGGCTTTTTTCTTGGCTTTGTCCCACTGGCCGCTGCCTAAACGGTGCAAAGGCGCGCTCTCGGGCGGGCCGCCCGAATAGCGTGAGATCAGGAACAACTGCGATACCGGCACGTACAGCTTGTCATCGCCAAAATACTCGATCAGGAGCAGCTCTGTCTCGCCCTCGCCAAAATCAATATTCACCAGCCCCTTGTAGCGGCCTACCCCATGCTGCTCATGCACCACCGGGTCATCCAGCCGCAACTCGGATAGGTCTTTAAGCATGCCTTCGGCATTACGCGCTTTTTCCTGATTGCGCCGGCGTTGCTGGCGCACGGTACTGGCGTACAGCTCGGCTTCGGTGATGACGGCCTGCGCAGTATCCGCCCAGCCTTGATGCAAGGGCGCCACACCCAGCATGACCGGGAAATTGGACTGCGCGAACCCGGCCCAATCTTCAGCCAGCGAAAAAGTCAGCCCATGTTCGCTGAATAATTGGGCGATGGTTTCACGGCGGCCCAAACTTTCAGCCGCAATCAGCACACGGCCCTCAAACTGCTGGATAAAGGCTTGCAGCTTATGCAGCGGCTGTTCGGCGCGGCGATCAACATCCACCGCTGGCAAAGCCTTTTGCAACTCAAACTGATGATGCACCAGCGCAAACGCGTGGGTCTGCCTAAAAAAGTCATCGGTCTTCTGCAACAGACTTTCGGGACGCAGAATCGGTTTTTCGGCATCATGCGCCATCAGTCGGTAACGGCTATTGGCATCGGCCCAGAACGTTTGCGCAGCCTTGTCCAAGTCGCCATGCAGACAGAGCACGGTTTGTGCCGGTAAGTAATCAAACAAGGTGGCGGTATGCTCAAAAAACAGCGGCAGATACCACTCGACACCGCCACTGGGCGTGCCTTTGCTCACATCCTTGTAAATCTTGGCGCGCTGCGGGTCGCCTTCAAAGTATTCACGGAATTGGCTGCGAAAACGGGTGATGGCCGCCTCATCCATTGGAAACTCGCGGGCGGGCAGCATACGGATCTCGGGCACCGGATAGACACTGCGCTGGGTATCGATATCAAAGGTGCGTATGCTTTCGATCTCGTCATCGAACAAATCAATACGATACGGAAACGCACTGCCCATGGGGTAGAGATCGACCAGACCGCCACGCACACTGAATTCGCCCGGCCCCATGACCTGGCTCACATGGTGGTAACCGGCCTGTGCGCATTGGTGACGCAAGGCTTCCACATCCAACGTCTGCCCTTTTTTGAGCATAAAGCTGTGGGCAGCCAAATAAGCCATCGGCGGCAAGCGCAACAGTGCGGTCGCCATCGGCACAATCACGACATTGCTCTGATTCTGGCTCAACTGATACAGCGTCGCCAAGCGCTCAGAGGTCAGGTCCGGATGCGGCGAAAATACATCGTAAGGCAAGGTCTCCCAGTCGGGTAACAGATGCACCTGGATATCTTTGCCAAAGTACGGAATCTCTTCCATCAGGCGCTGGGCCTCGAACGCGCTCGCCGTCAACACGACCAAGGGCGTCTGCGATGGCTTGAGCGTCGCCGCGAGGGCGGCAAGCGCTTGGCTGTCCAAGCCCTGGCTATGAAATGAAAGACGTTGCGGGTGACCGACGACGGGAAGTGAAACTGCCATAAAAAATGAGACTCTTAATGCGCTGGTTAGACGAGTATTTCTTGGCGAATCTGCCGAGTTTGCTATTATAACTGCAAGCGTCCACAGACGGTCAGTTCATCACTGCGCCAACGATAGGCCAAGACCTGATACTGACTAGGCATGTGCTGTCACCACCTGCCAGACGCCTGAGCGAACCAGATGCCACAACCCGCACGGAGAACAAGAGATGAATGACAAACAAGCCGTCGCGCTGGAAGCCGCCAGCTATGTAAAACAGGATATGATCGTAGGCCTGGGGACAGGTTCCACCGCCAACTATTTTATTGAGGCGTTGGCCGCCCGCCAGCAGCAGGAACAGCTGCGCGTCACCACGGTGGCCAGTTCACATGTCAGCATGATCAAAGCGCAACAAGCCGGGCTCAAGGTGGTCAGTCTGACACAACTGAGCCAGATCGACCTCTACGTGGATGGCGCAGACGAAATCACGCCGGACAATGCCTTGCTCAAAGGGCGCGGCTACGACTTGGTGATGGAAAAGCTGTTGGCCAAAGCTGCCGGACAATTTATTGTGGTGGCAGACAAAAGCAAATTGGTGCCCCGCATCGGCCACAACTTCGCGATTCCGATTGAAGTCATGCCCATGGCCTGGCAAGCTGCCAAACGTAGCCTAGAAGCGGCCGGTGGCGTGGGTGATCTTCGGCAAAATGTGGCCAAGGATGGCCTGAGCATGACCAGCCATGGCAGCCTGGTGCTGGACATGCGCTTTGACCCGCAGCTGGATGCCGCGCAGCTCAACGCCCTGATTAACAATATCCCCGGCGTGGTCGAACATGGCATCTTCGTCCAGCTCGCCTCCACCCTCTTGATTGCAGATCAAGGGCACATCGAGACTCGCATCTAGCTCGCCCCTATGCGGTTTCTTACGGTGAAGTCTGCACGTTATGCATGGCTGGCAGCCGCCCTGCTAGGGCTGTGCGCGGCGCTACTCTCCTGCAGCGACAGCCATGGTCCGCGGTTGCCTGCGGTTGGCAAACACAAGCCAGACCCCTACACCATCCGCTTTGTCACCATCAACAGTCCCAGCACCTACTTTATCGATAGCCAGAACAATTACGCCGGACTCGAGTACGACCTGGCCAAACGCTTTGTCGAGTTTCTCGGCCCGCCCTACCAACTCGAGTTTATCGTGGTGGATAATTTTGCCAAGGTGTTCCCTACCTTGCTCAAAGGCGATGCCGACATTGCCGCCGCGGATATCAGCATCACACCGGCACGCAAGCGTCAGGTGCTATTTGGACCAGCCTTTAATCAGGTGCAGTCCATGGTGGTGTTCAATCGTGACAAGAACAGCGAACCCGGCAACACTGAGGCCTTGCTGCAAAAACGCATCGTCTTGCCCAAGAGCACCAGCTTTGTCGAGCGCATGCGCGAGTTGCAGTCCCAAGCACCAGCCTTGACCTGGAAAGAGACTGACAAGCTAAGCTCAGAGCAACTGATTGAAGCCGTGGCCCGCAACGAAATCGACTTTACCGTGGCGGATAACCACTTGCTGGCCATCATGCAGTACAACTATCCGCAGCTGGATGCGGGCATGATGCTGGGGCCTGCGGACAAGATAGCCTGGGCACTCAACAAATGGCACAGCGAGGAGCGTCTGAAGCAGGTACAGGCGTTTTTCAAAAAGATTGAGAAAGATGGCACCCTGCGCAACCTGCTGGATCGCTATCACGGCCATACCAAGCGCTTGAAACCGGTGGATGTCACCACTTTTCTGGAGCGTTCACAAACGCAGCTACCAAGGTATGTGCGCCTGTTCAAAAACGCACAGGAAATCACAGATCTCGATTGGCGTTTGCTGGCGGCACTCAGCTATCAGGAGTCACACTGGGATAATTACAGCACCTCACCCACCAACGTGCGTGGGCTGATGATGCTGACCGAACAGACCGCTAACATGATGAATGTGTCAGACCGCCTAGACCCTAAGCAGAGTGTGGTGGCCGGGGCCAAGTTCCTGCTGTGGATGAAAGACCGTATCCCCGCCCGCATCCCCGAACCCGACCGCACGTTCATGACGCTGGCGGCCTACAATAATGGCGTCGGACACCTGGAAGATGCGCGCATCATTGCGCAAAAACTCGGCCTCAATCCGGATAGCTGGGCCGATGTGAAACGCGGCTACCAGCTACTGAACGATCCGGCCTACTACGTGAATGCCAAACATGGTTATTGTAGCTGTGGAGCGCCCGTGATCTATACCGAGCTGGTGCGCAGCTATTACCAGATTATGCAAAAATACTTTCCAGCGTATGACCCGGGCGTGGACCCATACCGGATTGCAGATATGAAAATGCCCTGGCTACTGACCAGGGCATCCTAAGGGTTTACAGCCGTCTGCGCGGTATTACAGCGTTAATGTGCTTTGCCCACCCATGTAAGCCTGCAAGGCTTTGGGAATGGTGACACTGCCATCTGCATTCTGATTATTTTCCAGCACCGCCACCAGCGTACGGCCCACAGCCAGTCCGGAACCGTTCAAGGTATGCAACAACTCCGGTTTGCCGTTGGCATTGCGGAAACGCGCTTGCAAGCGGCGTGCTTGGAAAGCCTCGCAGTTAGACACTGATGAAATCTCGCGATAGGTATTTTGCGCAGGTAACCAGACCTCAAGGTCATAGGTTTTAGCCGCGCCAAAGCCCATGTCCCCAGTGCACAGAGAGACCACCCGATAAGGTAACTCCAGCGCCTGCAGAATCGCCTCGGCATGGCCGACCATCTCTTCCAGCGCTGCGTAGCTGGTTTCCGGATGCACGATCTGCACCATCTCCACCTTGTCAAACTGGTGCTGGCGTATCATGCCTTTGGTGTCACGGCCATAAGACCCCGCCTCTGAGCGGAAGCAAGGCGTATGCGCGGTCAATTTGATAGGCAAGGTCTCCGCTGCGACAATCTCGTCACGCACGGTATTGGTCAGCGTCACTTCTGAGGTTGGAATCAGATAGAGCGTGCTGTCGTTGTGCGGCATCGAAAACAGATCTTCTTCAAACTTGGGCAACTGACCAGTACCAACCAATGTCTCGCGGTTAACCATATAAGGGGTATAGCACTCGGTGTAGCCATGCTTTTCAGTTTGCGTATCCAGCATGAACTGGGCAATGGCGCGATGCAAGCGGGCGATTTGCCCTTTCATAAAGGTAAAGCGGGCGCCAGCGAGTTTAGCACCGGTATCAAAATCCAACCCCAGCGGTGCGCCAACATCGGCATGATCCTTGACGGCAAAATCAAACTGGCGCGGGGAGCCCCAGCGACGTACTTCCACATTCTGCGTTTCATCCTGCCCGACGGGCACACTCTCATGAGGCAGGTTAGGCACATTTTGCATCAGCGCCAGCATCTCCGCCTGTACCGTATTGAGCTCGGCCTCAGCCGCCTTGAGCGCATCCCCCAGCCCGGCCACTTCGGCCAGAATCGCGCTGGCATCCTCACCCTTGGATTTGGCAATCCCGATCTGCTTAGAGGCGGTATTACGCTTGGCCTGCAAGTTTTCGGTACTGGTCTGTATCGCCTTACGCTGAGCTTCTAGGGCTGTGAACGCCTCAGCCGGAAAGGCAAACTTGCGCGCCGCCAGACGGGCGACGACGTTGTCTAAATCGTTTCTCAGTTGTTGTATGTCTAACATAGGTTCTTTCTT
>CAYTIV010000045.1:0-4483 GCA_964437895.1 uncultured Methylotenera sp. | reverse complement strand
TTTCGATCCAGATCTTTCAGGTGATTCAATTTTTCACCTATTTTACCTTCCAAACCGCGCGGTGTGGGCTGGTAAAAGGATTGTGCCGGTAAATCATCCGGGAAATAATGTTCGCCAGCCGCATAGGCCCCTGGTTCATTGTGCGCATAACGATACTCTTTGCCGTAGTCGAGTGCTTTCATGAGTTTGGTCGGCGCATTTCTGAGGTGTAGCGGCACCGGGCGGGATTTATCCTGTGCGACAAAGGCCTTGGCCTGATTGTAGGCCATATAACCGGCATTGCTCTTGGCCGCCACGGCCAGATACAACACGGCTTGTGCGAGGGCCAGTTCCCCCTCGGGGCTGCCTAATCGCTCAAAGGTTAGCGCTGCATCGTTGGCAATCTGCATGGCGCGAGGATCAGCCAGACCAATATCTTCCCAAGCCATACGGATAATGCGTCGCGCCAGATAGAGTGGATCCGCCCCGCCATCGAGCATGCGCATCAGCCAGTAGAGTGCGGCATCCGGATTGGAGCCGCGTACGGATTTATGCAACGCAGAAATCTGGTCATAAAAGGCTTCGCCGCCTTTGTCGAACCGGCGCATTTTGCTGGCCATGGTCGATTGCAAAAAAGCTTCATCAATACGCTGAATACCCGCGGCCAGTGCGCCGTTGAACAGCCCCTCGGCAAAATTGAGCAAACGCCTGGCGTCACCATCGGCGTACGACAATACTTGCTCGATGACTTCGGGGTCGAAGACCACCGCAGGCGCGACACGCTGGCGTCCTCGCTCTAGCAACTGCGCCAGCTCTTCCTCGCTGAGGGCGTTGAGTACAAACACCTGCGCACGACTCAGCAACGCGCTGTTGACTTCAAATGATGGGTTCTCGGTCGTGGCGCCAATAAAAGTGATCAGGCCGCTCTCAACAAAGGGCAGAAACGCATCCTGCTGTCCTTTATTGAATCGATGCACCTCATCGACAAACAAAATGGTATTGCGTCCGGTCTGCTGCAAATGCAGTTCTGCCCGCTCGACGGCTTCACGGATATCTTTGATGCCAGACAACACAGCAGACAGCGGCACAAACTCGGCATCGGCGGTCTGTGCAATCAATCGGGCCAGCGTGGTTTTACCCACCCCTGGCGGCCCCCACAGAATCATGGAGGGTAACTTGCCTGACTCGAACGCGCGACGTAAGGGTTTGCCCTCACCCAGCAGATGGGTTTGCCCCACCACTTCATCCAGCGTTTTCGGACGCAACTGCTCGGCCAGAGGGACAGAAGCGGGGGTATTGGGTTCAAACAGCGATGACATGACGACTCAGGACAGGCAGGTGATTATTCACCGACAACATCCACCCCTTTAGGAATGGTAAACAGGAACTGATGACTATTGAGGGCAGGATTGACCTCGACGTTTGAAAACACGATGTGCGTGCTTTGCCCAAACGCATCGACCAGTCGCATTTCAGCCAGTTTGCTATGCTCAAACGCAATAATGACGACCTGAAAACCACTGTCTTTTTGTTTAGGCTTGGCCTGTACACGCTGCATGCCTTCAAAATCTTGCAAACGCGAGAGCTTAAAGCTTTCTTCGACATTCGGGCCGCCAGCCAGCAAAGCTGCCGGGCTGGTGCCCAGCACCTGATCTACTGCGCGCACGGTCACCTGCTGCAAATCCATATCAAACAGAAAGACCTGACGTCCATCACTGATAATCTGCTGCTCATACGGTTTTTGGTAATCCCATCTGAACTTGTTGGGACGCTGTAACAGCATGGTGCCGTTGACCTCTTGCAGCTTGCGCCCTTTTTGGTCAAACACGGTTTGTTTGAACTGGGCACGCATCGCCTGCGTGCTCTGGTAAAACTGCTTGAGATCATCGACGCCATCCGCCCAAGCGGCAGAGAGACATGCCCAGCCGGCTAGTGCCAGCAGAGTATTCAAAAAAAGCTTATTCATGGTCGCCTCCGGCCTTGACTAACACTTCACGATTGCCATTGGTTTGCATGGCAGAGACCAGTCCGGCCCGCTCCATATCCTCTATCAGTCGGGCGGCACGGTTGTAGCCTATGCGCAACTGACGCTGCACCGACGAAATGGAGGCACGCCGCGTTTTCAGCACGATCGCGACGGCTTCGTCATACAGAGGATCTTTTTCACCGCCCGCATCGGCACCGCCGCCTGACAAGCCATCCATCTCCCCGCCTTCGGTCTCATTGGTCAGAATGCCCTCGATGTAATTCGGTTCCCCCTGCGCTTTGAGGAAGTTCACCACGTTATGCACCTCGCCATCGCTAACAAAGGCGCCATGAATACGTTGCGGATAACCACTACCTGGTGGCAGATACAGCATATCGCCTTGTCCCAGCAGGGTTTCGGCGCCCATCTGGTCGAGGATGGTACGTGAGTCAATCTTGCTCGATACCTGGAATGCCACCCTAGTTGGCACGTTAGCCTTGATCAGGCCGGTGATCACGTCCACCGAAGGCCGTTGCGTCGCCAGCACCAAGTGTATGCCTGAGGCCCGGGCTTTTTGCGCCAGACGTGCAATCAACTCTTCCACTTTTTTGCCCACCACCATCATCAGGTCAGCCAATTCGTCAATGACGACCACTATCAACGGCATTTCATCCAGCGGTTCTGGCGCATCCGGCGTCAAGCTGAACGGATGCGGAATGGCCACGCCCTGTTTTTTGGCATCCTGGATTTTCTGGTTGTAACCGGCCAGATTACGCACGCCCAAGGTAGACATCAGCTTGTAACGACGCTCCATCTCGGCCACACACCAGTTAAGCGCGTTAGCCGCCTGGCGCATATCGGTCACGACCGGCGCCAGCAAGTGCGGGATCCCCTCGTACACGGAGAGTTCGAGCATTTTCGGGTCGATCAATATCATGCGTACCCGGCTGGCTTCAGATTTGTAGAGCAAGCTCAGAATCAGGGCATTGATAGCCACTGACTTACCTGAGCCGGTGGTACCCGCCACCAACACATGCGGCATTTTAGCCAGATCAGCCACGATCGGTTTGCCTGCAATATCTTTACCCATGGCAATCGCCAGCGCCGAGTTCATGTCTGCATAGGCCTGGCTCCCCATGATTTCAGACAGTGAGACAATCTGGCGTTTAGGGTTCGGGATCTCGAGCCCCATAAAGCTTTTGCCTGGAATCGTCTCGACGACACGCACACTGATCACTGACAATGCACGCGCCAGGTCTTTGGCCAAATTGGTAATCTGGCTACCTTTGACGCCCGGGGCGGGATCCAACTCATAGCGTGTAATCACCGGGCCGGGCTGCGCAGTCACAACCTTGACCTCAATGCCAAAATCCATCAGTTTGCGTTCAATCAGACGCGAGGTGAAGTCCAGCGTCTCCGCCGATTGCAACTCCACCGACTGGTTAGGCGCATCCAGCAGATGTAGCGGCGGCAAGCCTTCCTGCTCTATGGTTTCAAACAGGACCGCCTGTTTTTCCTTCACCACGCGTTCACTGGGTTCTATCGCCACTTCTGGCACGGTAATCTCGACCGGTTTACGGTCTTCAATGCGTTTGCGCTCGGCCTCCACAAACTCTTCGCGGGCTTGCAGCACCTGACGACCGACCTTGCGGTCTTGCCAGTCTTGGTATTTGAGCGTAGACCACTGATACGCCTCGATCACCCAAGCGCCAAGCTGCTCGCTCATGCTGATGAGTGACCAGCCAGTAAACAGGCTGAAGGCGGTGGCAAACAAAACCAGCAACAGCATGGTAGAGCCGGCAAACCCAAACATGTTACGCAACAGGTGATCGATACCACTGCCGATGACCCCGCCCTGCTTGAGCGGAAAATCGGCGGGAAAGCTGACCAAATGGCCGGACTCAAGCGCTGCGGACGCCAGCAACATCAGCGCGAAGCCAACACCGTTGAGCCACCAGTCATTGCGCTCAGACGGCTCAACATGCAGGCGCTGATACATCAGCCACACCACATAAAACGACAGGATGACAAACCACCACGAGGAGAATCCAAACAGCGAGAGAAAGATATCTGACACCCAGGCACCCACCGTGCCGCCGGCATTTTGGATGTGATCGTTTTCGCCGATCGCGTGCGTCCAGCCCGGATCTTCGTGTGAATAGGTGGCGAGTATGGCTGCCAAAAAAGCACCCATGGCCGCCAGCGCAATCCAGGTGACTTCACGCAACAGTCTGGCGTCACGCAGCTGCTTTTCAGTCGAAACTTTTTCAAGTCTGACATTGGCAACTTTTTTCTTATTAAAAAACAATATGTTGTCTCTTTCTCTGCAAGAGTGAACTTAAATGATTATAGCAAAATCAAATTGCAGACAGGGATTCGAGGTTTTAAAATAACTTAATCATTCATAAGGAGTCAGCATGGATATTGGTATCAACAATGAAAATCGTCAGGAAATCGCACAAGGTTTATCCAAATTACTGGCTGATACTTACACCCTGTATCTGAAAACGCATTACTTTCACTGGAACGTGACCGGGC
>CAYTIV010000044.1:0-12216 GCA_964437895.1 uncultured Methylotenera sp. | reverse complement strand
GTTGTGCGCCAGACAGCTCGATTTTGGCTTTTTCTGCCGCTTCTTTCAGACGCTGTTTGGCCAGCAAGTCATTACGCAAATCCAGGCCATTTTCTTTTTTGAACTCATCGGCCAAAAAGTCGATGATACGGTTATCAAAGTCTTCACCGCCCAAGAAAGTGTCACCGTTGGTAGACAGCACTTCAAACTGGTGCTCGCCATCGATTTCCGTGATTTCGATGATGGAGATATCGAAAGTACCGCCACCCAAGTCATACACCGCAATCTTGCGGTCGCCTTCCTGCTTGTCCATACCGAACGCCAGTGCGGCAGCGGTTGGCTCGTTGATGATACGTTTCACTTCCAAACCAGCGATACGGCCGGCATCTTTGGTCGCCTGACGCTGGCTGTCATTGAAGTAGGCTGGCACCGTAATTACGGCTTCAGTCACCTCTTCACCCAGGTAATCCTCGGCGGTTTTCTTCATTTTACGCAGAACTTCAGCTGAAATCTGAGGAGGCGCCTGTTTGCTGCCACGCACTTCTACCCATGCATCGCCGTTGTCTGCTTTGGCGATGGTGTAAGGCATCAGGTCGATGTCTTTTTGCACTTCTTTTTCGTCAAAACGACGACCAATCAAACGTTTCACCGCAAACAGGGTGTTGGTGGGGTTGGTCACAGCCTGGCGTTTTGCCGGCGCGCCGACCAAAATTTCGCCATCTTCCTGATAAGCGATGATAGAAGGCGTAGTACGTGCACCTTCAGCGTTTTCAATCACGCGTGGTTTGCCGCCTTCCATCACTGCCACGCAGGAGTTGGTGGTCCCCAAGTCAATCCCGATAATCTTTGCCATAGTCGTTATCCTTATCCTTTAAATGTGGTTTATCTCAATCTCTGATGCACTGAACATTGGGCCATCTCCGAGGATTTCAAGCCCCTGTTCAGAATATGGGTTATTTAGGCTGAATCACCGTCACCAGTGCAGGGCGCAACACGCGCTCGTTCAGGCTGTAGCCTTTTTGCAATACGCTAAGCACGGTATTGGGCTCGCCTTCGGCCGGCACCATACTGATGGCCTGGTGCTTGTTCGGATCAAACTTGTCACCGACCGGGTTGATTTCTGCAATATTGAACTTCTCAAAGACGCTCAATAATTGCTTGGCCGTCAGCTCGACGCCGTTTTTGTAGCTGGCAACATCGTCACTTTGCACCGCCAGCGCTGCGTCCAGGCTGTCTTTCACCGCCAGCAGTTCGCCACTGAATTTTTCCAAGGCAAATTTGCGCGCCTTATCGATATCATCTGCAGCACGACGGCGAATATTCTCACCCTCGGCTTTCACATACAGCACCTGCGCTTTGGCTTCTTCGAGTGCGGCTTCCAGCGCAGCGACTTTTTGCTCTTGGCTCACGGTGGACTCCACCTGCGCCGCTTCAGCCTCAATGGCTTCAGCAGACAGTACGTCAGCGGGTGTATTTGGTTCTTGCATGGGGCTCCCCTTTGTAATCAATGCTTTTCTTCAAGAGCGGTCGCCAATAGGCTTTTCTCTCAACATTTTCCAAATGTTGGGCATGCCCCTACTAATTTCAAGGGTTAAAAGCAGATTTATGCCGATTTTTTTACAGCGGCGTGGCAGCAGAGGGCACGATGGCGGACAATTGCGCAATGACCGCAGAGACGGCAGGCACCTGTGCACGCCCGCCCAAATTGACCGCAGCAGCGCGGCGACCGCCAGCCACCCCGGTGTAAGCCGGCTCCGTATCGGTGTACAAGGCCACGATAGGCAGATCCAGCGCAGCCGCCAGATGTGAAAGGCCGGTATCCACACCCACAGCAAACTGCGCCTGCGGCATCCGACTGGCCAATTGCTGCAAACGAAGTTGAGGCAACACCAGCGCATTAGGCACTTGCGCTGCAATCCGTTGCGCGCGCGCCTGCTCGCTGGCACTGGCCCAAGGCAACCACATCTGCATCCCTTGGGCGGCATAGTGCTGCCCTAAAGCCACCCAGTGCGCTTCCGGCCACAACTTACTATCGCGACTGGTGGCATGCAACGCAAGAAAAGCAGACGCCTTCTGCCCTACCTCGGTCGCCAAGCCATAGGCTGGCAAATCCGCAGGTACAGCATACCCCAACGCCATGGCGGCTAGTGTACGCATGCGGGTGACGGCATGCTGGTGGTAAGAGATGGCATAGCGATGTTGATAAAACCGACTCGCCAGCGGCTCGCGGATAGACTCAGCATCATAGCCCACCCGTGGCCCTTGCGCCCAAGTCGCCATCACGGCACTTTTTAATAACCCTTGCAGGTCCAGCACCAGATCATACGCTTGGGCAGACACCGCCTGGCGGGTGGCGGAAATTTCGCGCCAGGTCTGGCAACGCCACCATTGTTTGCGCCAGCGACGGACGGCGACGGTAAATACGTGCCCTACACGTGGATGCAAGCGTGGGATATCGGCAAAACTTTCTTCAACCAGCCAGTCTATCTGCGCCTCAGGAAAGTGTTGCAGAATATCTTCGACGACAGGCAAGGCGTGAATCACATCCCCCATAGAGGTCGTTTTGACAATTAGAATCCGTTTCATGGCCGGTATTTTCGCATACAATGCCATCGCATGAAGTTTGCATTTCTCATATTCAAGTACTTTCCTTATGGCGGCGTGCAGCGTGACATGTTGCGTATCGCGCGGGATTGCGTGGCACTTGGGCATGAGGTCGCGATTTTTACCGGCGCTTGGCGCGGCGACAAACCCACCGATATAAAGGTGCATTTACTCCAGGCACGCGGCTGGCTAAATCATCACCGTCATCAGTCGCTGATTACACAAATGCAACACGCGGTGGCCGAGGGCGGATTTGACTGTGTCGTCGGGTTCAACCGTATGCCTGGGCTGGATGTCTACTTTGCGGCGGACCCGTGTTATGCCGAGCGTATGTCGCACGAGCCTTGGTTTAAAAAACTGTCTGGCCGCTACCGTTTTTTCATGGCGATGGAGCAAGCCGTCTTTGGGCCGCAAAGCCATAGCCGCGTCCTGTTGCTCAACCAGCACGATCAGGCGGTCTTTCAGCGCTGGTATGCCACCGACGATCAGCGTTTCCATCTGATTCCGCCGAATATCCCCTTGCAACGCTTTGATTGTTTGCCAAAGCAGGACCACCGCGCCTATGTGCGTCAAACCTTCGGTTTGCCCGATGACGCGCTGGTGATGCTCACCGTGGGGTCGGCGTTTGTTCGCAAGGGCGTGGATCGTGCGATTGATGCACTAAGCAGCCTGCCAGAGCCGCTCAAGCAACGCTGCTGGTTACTGGCGGTGGGGGAATTCGAATCGAGTAGCAACATGCAGGCCTACGCGGCTCAACGTGGCGTCGCTACCCGCTGTATTGAGGCGGGGGGGCGGCCGGACATTCCTGCGCTGATGCTAGGCAGCGACTTGCTGATTCATGCGGCCCGCTCCGAACTGGCCGGTATCGTCCTGATTGAAGCCATGACCGCTGGCTTGCCCTTGCTGGTGAGCGGCGTCTGTGGCTATGCAGGCTATGTGTCCCGTGCCGGCGCTGGCGTAGTGCTGCCTGAGCCTTTTGTGCAAGTGCAGATGAACACGCAGTTACTACAGATGCTACAACAGCTGCCTACCCAGACCTGGGGCCAGCAGGCGCGTGAGTATGTGCAAACCATGGCAGCGCAGCAGGTCAGTGCGCCCGAAGCACGCCTGATTGCTGGTCCAGTACACGACTAAGTATCCAAACGAGGGTATTTAAATCAGAGTTTTCAAACCGCGGCATTTAAGGCGCGGCTGGTCGGCCGGGCGTAAAAGGCATGTTGCGCAACTGTGCTGCGGCCGCTTTGCTGGCCTCACTGCGTTTTTGGGCATACGCCCTCGCCTGCTCAAGCAGGCTGGCGGAAGGCAGTTTGGGATCATCGGCCAGGGATGACAGTTGCTCGAAACTTTCCTCATAAGGGGAAGCGACCTGCGCATCAATCTGCGTCGCCATTTCGTCAAAACTGACACTGCCTGCACGCCCCTCAAGCATGATTTTGCGCCATTGCTGCTGCGCCCGCTGATCGACCTGATTCAACTTTTGCAGTTGTTGCTGTATTGCCAACTCCTGCTGCCAGCGGTATTTTGGAATGGGCAAATGGGTGAGCAAGCCCAACACCACGCCACACCAAGCCACACCAGCCAGCCAGCGTACATAGCCCAGTGTACCCGGCACAGCCACACCTGGTGCAGTCACGGCCATCGGCAACAAGAGGATCGCCAGCACCATGCCGGTGACAAAGCCACCGATATGTGCCGAGTTATCAATGCCGGGAATGATGTAGCCCATGCCTATGGTGAGGCCGGAAAACAGCATGGCGCCCCAAAACAACCAGCGAAACTCCAGCTGCTGCATCTGATGTCTGGCACACCAAAGGTAAACCAGCAACGCCCCATAAATGCCAAAAATGGCCCCGGAAGCACCGCCAGAGACGGCTTGATTGCCCTGCACGACCAAAGACAGCAGATTGCCAGCAACCCCGCTGACCAGATATATCCCCAGAAAGCGCCATGGGCCAAACATGCGCTCGACCAGCTTGCCTCCATCCCATAAGGCCAGCATGTTCATGCCCAGGTGCATGGCGCCAAAGTGCAAGAACATGGCCGTGAACAATCGCCACCACTGACCATCTGCGGTGGCGGGTGCAAAATTTGCCCCCCAGGTCAGCTGTACGGTGTTGGGCGAATGCCAGAACCCGGCGCCGCCCAGCAGCATCAACACAAAGACCAGCACATTCAAGGCCATCAGGCCGCGCGTCACAGCAGGGACAGGTGCACGCAGTTCAACACGGTCTATCAAGGTGGCCGTCATGGTCAGAGGGCTGACATAAAAGGGAGATCAAGCACAGGCGCTTGCTGCAAGCCTGCAATCAAGGTGTCCAGATTCTGCGTCGGCACCGTCATCTGCGGATCAATACGATTGGCAACCCAGCCACACAAGGCGATGTCGCGTTGTCTGAGCACCTCTGCGGTGAGCAGTGCATGATTGATACAGCCCAGTCGCATGCCCACCACCATCAGTGCGGGGAGTTGCAGCGCTTGTATCAGATCAGCCATGGTGTGACCGGCATCATCCAGAGGGACCAGCAGACCACCAGCGCCCTCAACGATGACGACGTCAGCCAGCGCGGTCAGCTGCTGGTAGGCCGTCACAATACGGTCGATCTCGATCTGCACACCCGCTTGCGCAGCGGCGATGTGCGGAGCGATGGCCGGTTGAAAACAATAAGGATTGACCCACTCATCAGGCGCAGACACATTGGCGGCAGCCGTCAGTTGCATCACATCTTCATTTTGCCAACGGCCATCCACCCACGCACAGCCGGAGGCCACGGGTTTCATACCGATCACGGTCACGCCTTGTGCTGCCAATTGCTGCATCAGCTTGACGGTGACTGTGGTTTTACCGACGCCGGTATCTGTCCCGGTCACAAAAAAATGACGAGGCAAGGTCTGCATGCTTACGCCTCACGCCCAGGTTTGCGCGGCATGAACTGCACCGGGCTCGTCCCAGGCGCGGTATAAGGCTGGCTACCGGTCCAGGCATGAACGAATACCACCTCATAGGTGGCGGGCAACTTACCTTGCTGGCGGAACGCCTCATAGCCCTGACGCAAGCGTTGCAGAAAGCCCTTGCCGCTTAAGCCCTTGGCGCGGCCCGCGGTCGCATTGTGCGCACCGATCGCTTTAAGATCTCGCATGACAGACTCGACCGTATCGTAGGTCAGGGTGTAATGCATGACGTCCAGCACCGGCGCACTGAATCCTGCGCGCGTTAATGCGTCGCCAATATCATGCATATCAATAAAACGGCTGACATGGGTATGCTCCCCCCCGGAGGCCGCACGCAGTTCACGCAAGGTGTCTGGCCCCAACGTGGCAAACATGAGCAGACCATTCGGCTTGAGCACGCGCCTGAACTCCTGTAACACGGCATCCATGTCGTTACACCATTGCACGGCGAGGTTGGACCACACCATATCGACACTGGCGGTGGCCAAAGGCATAGCCTCGATATCGGCGCAGACCAAACGCGGTGCAGGCTGCCAGAAGCGATACCAAGGAAACAAGGCCCGCGTGCGTGCCAGCATGCCCTCGGCAATATCCAGCGCAATGCCTTGTGCCTGGGAAAAGTGTTTGAGCAAGGCATGCAAGCCATGCCCGGTACCACAGCCTGCATCCAGAATCACGGCTGGTGCCAGCTTGACGACATCCAGCCGACTCAACATTTCTTCACGGACTTGGCGTTGCAGTATCGCCGCCGCATCATAGTCTTTGGCTGCGCGGTGAAACGACTGCCGCATACGGGCTTTATCAATCTGATACACGTCCTGCATCTAATGCTCCACAGTCTCAGCGAGGTTGCCATCGGCCATGAAAGCCTCAATAGACGCACAGAACGCCTCAGCATGCGACAGAAAAGGCGCATGTGCCGCACCGGAAATCACGCGCAAATGCGCCTGATGCAGGTGCATGGCCAGCCAATGTGCTGCCGATACCGGTGCCAGCGTATCTCTATCGCCATGCATGATCAGCGTAGGCTGGAACAAGCGCCCCACCTCCTCACGCAAATCGGTCTGCAACAGAATATCCAGCGCCTGATTCAGGCTTTCCTGCGTTGGGCTGGGTTTGGCACCAAAGGCGATGCGCAACTGGCGTACCGTACTGCGCGCATCTTTGGCGTGCATGCATTGCAGGGTTAAAAAGTTGAGCAAGGTGGCAGAAAAGTCTTGGGCAAAGCGTGCGTTAAACGCCTCAAAATGACGGGCATCAATGCCATGCGGCCAATCTGGCTTGCTGACAAAACAAGGGTTAGTCCCCACCAGTATCAGTTTTTCTACCCGATCTGGCTGATTGAGTGCAATCTGCTGCGCCACCAGTCCGCCCAGCGACCAGCCTAAAACGGTAGATACGCCAGGAATCTGTTCCGCCACGGCATCGGCCAGGCTATGCAAATGGTAGGGATAGACTGGACGACTCTGTCCCATGCCCGGCAAATCCACCAGGTAGAGACGAAAACTGGCAGAGAGTCGCTTGACCACGCGTTCCCAGACGGCGCTGTTCATGCCCCAGCCATGCAGCATGACCAGTGGTTTGCCTTGCCCCATGATTTCGATAAAACAACTCATGCGTCCGTTCCAGCCGTGGCCGGAATCTCGCGCTCGGCATCATGCAACGCGGCAATCAAGGCGCGGACATCGACCGCGCGATGGGCCGCCGATAAAGAGATTCTCAGGCGTGAGGTATTGACCGGCACTGTGGGTGGCCGGATAGCGGGCACCAATATGCCGCGACGTTGCAGATAGTGACTCAGTGCCAAAGCCTCATGGTTATCACCCACGATCAGCGGCTGTATGGCTGTTTCGGATGGCAACAACTGCCAGCGAGTCAGAGAAAGCTCGTTTTTGAGTAGATTGATCATGTCAAACAACTGCGTTCTGCGGGCTTCGCCATGCTCAATCTCATGCAGCGACGCCAGCAAGGCGGCAGACAACGGCGGTGGCGCCGGTGTCGTGTAGATATAGCTGTTGGCATGTTGAATCAGGTAATCAATCACAATCTGCTCACCGGCGACAAAGGCACCGGCCACACCGGCGGCCTTACCCAGCGTACCCATCATGATCAGACGTGGCGACTGTAGCCCCAAGTGCTGCAATGAACCGCGCCCTTGCGGCCCCAGCACGCCAAAGCCATGTGCGTCATCCACGTACAGGTAGGCGTCATAACGTTCACACAGCGCCAGGTACTCTGTTAACGGTGCCAAATCTCCATCCATGCTAAACACGCCATCAGCCGCAATCAGTTTGTGGCGTGCGGTGCTGGCCTGCAACAGTTTTTCGAGCGCAGCCACATCGTTGTGTGGAAAACGGTGATGCGTGGCACGCGACAAAAAGGCCCCATCATTCAGGCAGGCGTGATTGAGCTTGTCTGAAAACACGGCATCCTCACGCCCCATCAAGGCACTGATGACGCCGATATTGGCCATATAGCCGGTAGAGAACAATAAGGCCGCTGGCCGGCGCACAAAAGCCGCCAGCGCCTGCTCTAGCTGATCATGGTAACGATGATGCCCGGTAATCAGGTTAGAAGCGCCGCTCCCCACCCCTGCCTCAGCCGCGGCCAATTGCAGCGCGTTAACCAAGGCAGGATCATTCGCCAACCCCAGATAGTCGTTGCTGCAAAAGGACAAAAACGGTTGGCCATTCGCGGTGATGTGTTCGGCCTGAGGCGAATCCAGCAGGCGACGCTGACGCATCAGACCGAGTGCCTGACGCTTATCTAGGTCAGCTTGTAGAGACTCCAGCAAATCGCTCATCAGATTTTCTTCAGACCCAGTTTGCTGAACAAGGCGTTATCCGCTTCGACCTCGGGGTTGCCGGTTGTGAGCAATTTTTCACCATAGAAAATGCTGTTGGCCCCGGCGTGGAAACATAAGGCCTGAATGGCTTCGCCCATGCTCTGGCGGCCCGCAGACAGGCGCACAAAACTGGTCGGCATCGTGATACGGGCGATGGCAATGGTGCGTACGAATTCCAGCGGGTCCAGGGCCTCCGTGCCGTGCAAAGGCGTACCCTCTACCTGCGTTAGCAAGTTGATAGGCACACTTTCAGGCGGCTGCTCCATATTGGCAAGCTGGGCAATCAGGCCGGCGCGTTGGGCGCGATTTTCACCCATACCGATAATGCCGCCGCTACAGACATTGATATTGACATTGCGTACGCGGTCCAGGGTGTCTAATCTATCCTGATAGGTACGCGTCGTAATCACATCGCCATAGAACTCAGGGGCGGTATCCAAATTATGGTTGTAATAATCGAGGCCGGCCTCTTTTAACTGCTCAGCCTGACCATCCTTGAGCATGCCCAGCGTCGCGCAGGTCTGCAAGCCCATGGCCTTGACCTCGGAGATCATCTTGAGCACCGGCTCCAGATCACGCTGCTTGGGGCCGCGCCAAGCCGCCCCCATGCAGAAGCGGCTAGCGCCACTGTCTTTGGCCGCTTTAGCCGCAGTGAGCACTTCATCCAGTGGCATCAGCGGCTCATTTTCCACGTCGGTATGGTAGCGCGCAGCTTGTGGGCAATAGCCGCAATCTTCTGAACAGCCGCCGGTTTTGATCGACAGCAAGGTGCTCGTTTGTACCGCATTGGGGTCAAAGTGCTCGCGATGCACCGTATGTGCTTGGTGCAACAGATCATTGAATGGCAACGCAAACAATGCCATGATGTCATCTACACGCCAACGCTCCACCGTAGGATGGCAGGTTGAAGCAGGTTTCAGACCGTCCAGATTAATGACAGAAGTATGCATTTCGCTGCCACAGGCAGACGCAGAAGTTTGTTGTTCCATAAGCACCACGCAATTAAAAAAT
Source organism: uncultured Methylotenera sp. (assembly GCA_964437895.1). Lineage (GTDB taxonomy): Bacteria > Pseudomonadota > Gammaproteobacteria > Burkholderiales > Methylophilaceae > Methylophilus. The sequence continues at coordinate 2,828 of CAYTIV010000044.1, read as the reverse complement.
ATATCAACAATTCGGCCGAATTATATGTTGTTTAATTTAACGCGTGAAAAATTTTTACAATAGATTAAAAATTAATCAACCCCTCCCCTGGCAACGTCTGCGTCGCTGGCTCAATGAGGCATGGCCATGCCCGCTATGTGGCTCGGCGCTGGATGCCAAAGCGCAGCCGGCACACCATATCGTCTGTCGTGATTGCGTAGCGTCTCTGCCATGGTATCTGGACCCTCGTTGCCCACAATGTGCACTGCCCAATCCATTAGGCGCCCTCTGCGGCAGTTGCCTGCAATCGCCGCCAGCCTTTGATCGCACACTGACCGCTTTCCGCTACGCTTACCCTTTGGACAGGCTGCTGCAGCAATTCAAATATCATCAGCAACTGGCTTGGGGTGCGTTGCTAATGCAGCTGATGCTGGCAGAGCAGTCGTTTGATATTGGATTAAAGCCGGACATTCTGATTCCCATGCCCATGCACCCCGCCCGATTGCAACAACGTGGGTTTCATCATGCCAGCATGCTAGCCAGTCACTTGCAACAGCAGACGGGGCTGACGGTTGATGGCATGAGTTGTGTGCGCTTACTGGACACCCCCACGCAAGCCGGTCTGGACCTCAAAACCCGCACACGCAATTTACGCGGGGCATTTGCCTGCCATCGACAATGGCAAGGACAGCACCTCATGGTGGTTGATGACGTGATGACAACGGGGGCGAGTATGCACGCCTTGGCTAGCGTACTAAAGAAAGCCGGGGCCGGAAGCGTGACCGCACTGGTCGTGGCCAGAACATTAAAGACGTGAAGCGTGTTTTACTCGTTGCGGATTTGCGCGGGGTTGCCACCCAATTGTCTGATACGCTGACTGACAAACTCCAGCAAACGCTCACTCATAGGCAGGCTTTGCGCCTGTTGCAATACCTGCAAGGCTGGGGCATTTTGCCCCGCGGCCTGCAATGAAATGGCATAGGAAACCAGCCACTGCGCGGCTCCCGGGCGTAATGCATTGGCCCGTTCAAAACAAGGTAATGCGGCAGCATGTTGCCCGGTTTGCTGATAGGCCATAGCCAGCATCCACTGCGACTCAGCATCCTGCGCGAGGTTGCTCGCCAACGGCTTCAAGGCTTGCAACACGGCCTCAGACTGTCCATGCGCCAACTGCCACTTGGCCAACGCCTTGGCCAGCCCGGACTGAGTAGGAAACTGTTTAAGGCCAGCCTGCAATACACTCACGGCCTCCTGATCCTGCTTGGACTCAAACAGGTAAGTGGCCAGCAACAGCCGTGCATCTTCGGACTGCGGATAACTGACTAGGGCCTGGCGTAATACCAGCAACGCTTCGTTCAAGCGACCTTTTTGCTCGTGGTCGACCGCACGTTGTATCAGCACATTCGCCTCCTGCTCTGGACGCATTTGCTTGCTCACCACGCCGCCTGCTTCGCCGTCCTCACTGGCAGATTTGGCCGTTTTGTTAGCGACAGGCGCGACCGGTGTAGGCGTCACTGCAGCCGTCGTCGCTTTCATCGTGAACTCGCCCTCAACTTGCGGGGCCGCCGTCGTAGCGACCACTGGCGCGGTGTTACTAGGCATATGCGTGGTAGCTGCAGCGGACTCAATCGCCCGATTAGGTTGACGCGCTGCCACGGGGGAATCTGGCTGCCATGCGCTAAACAGGCTGCGTGTCAGCTGAGGCACCTGCTGCACGGAAGGGGGTTGCGCGGCGGCTGTATTGGCGACCGGGGGATTCAACGCCAGTGGCCTTTTTGCGATGTCAGACGACGTCTCCGGCGATATGGCGGGCTGACGCCACGCTTGCCAGCGACGCTGCATAGCGGGCCCCTGCGACCATACGCCCCAAGCAACCACCAATAGCAGTAGCCACCAGACTAGGCGTGTGCGCCAGGTAGACCCCGCGGCCTGCGACAGGACGGGTTTGACTTGCGCGCCACTCCAGGCACTGCCCGCCTCCTGACTGAGTGCAGCAGAGCCTTGTCTCGCCTCTACATTTTGCAATACCTGATTAATCAAGCTCAAGCTAAGACTCCCTAACGACCGAGCCCGGCCAAGGCAGCATGCAGTGTCAGCCACCATTTAAAACCATGATTCAGCCAACGATGCTGCGCTTTGACGCTGGCTTGCGTATCCAGAATCGCGGCTTTCACATCCTGCGCAGTCACGCCCTGCTGGCCACGCCCAAAGGCAGACAGCAGTGATTTGTGCGCCAGAATATTCAGCAAACGCGGGATACCGTTTGCATAGCGATAGAGCAGGCGTAGGCTGGCCGGTGTAAACACCATGCCGCCCTGATAACCGGCGACATGCATGCGATGGTTGAGATAAAACCCCAGTTCAGACCATTGCAGGCCCTTGAGTTGATATTCAAAGCTGATACGCTGGCGTAACTGGCGAATCGACGGATGGTTGATACGCTCTTCCAGCTCGGGTTGACCAAAAATAATGACCTGCAACAATTTGCGTTTTTCGGTTTCCAGGTTGCTCAGCAGTCGCAAAGCCTCCAACGTTTCCAGCGGCATGGCCTGAACCTCATCCAGACAGACCACGACGTGCTTGCCTTCTTCGGCGAAGGTCAGCAGCTTGCGGTTAAGCGCATCGATCATGTCATGGTGGGTGAAATCCGGTTTGAATCTGACCCCGAACTCGGTGGCCAGCGTCATTAGCAGGCCATGCGGATCCAGATAGGGGTTGGGAATAAATGCAATTTTGCAGCTGGCATCCAGCGCCTTGAGCAAACGACGACAGAGCAGGGTTTTACCCGTGCCCACCTCGCCGGTGATTTTGACAAAGCCCTCGCCGGACTGGATCGCAATCAGCAAGGT
>CAYTIV010000043.1:0-12952 GCA_964437895.1 uncultured Methylotenera sp. | reverse complement strand
GCAGGCAAGATCGATCCACTGATCGGTCGTGGCCAAGAGCTCGAGCGCGTGATTCAAACCTTGTGCCGTCGCCGCAAAAACAACCCCTTGCTGGTCGGTGAAGCGGGCGTCGGTAAAACTGCGATTGCCGAAGGATTGGCTTCACGCATCGTCAGCAACGATATCCCCGAAGTGCTGGAGAATGCCACCGTGTACTCCCTCGATATGGGCGCATTGCTGGCTGGCACCAAATACCGGGGGGACTTTGAACAACGCCTGAAAGCGGCAATGAAGCAACTGGCAGAAAAGCCGGATGCGATTCTGTTCATCGATGAGATTCACACCCTGATTGGCGCAGGCTCTGCGAGCGGCGGCACTTTAGATGCCAGCAACCTGCTGAAGCCAGCCCTCTCCAACGGCTCACTCAAGTGCATAGGGGCAACCACCTATCAGGAATACCGCGGCATCTTTGAGAAAGACCATGCCTTGTCACGCCGTTTCCAGAAGGTTGATGTTCAAGAACCGAGCGTAGCCGAGACCATTGAAATCCTCAAAGGCCTCAAAACCAAATTCGAGCAACATCACAGCGTGAAATACAGCGCCAGTGCGCTGACGGTAGCGGCAGAACTCTCCGCCAAATATATCAATGACAGACACTTGCCTGATAAGGCGATCGATGTGATTGATGAGGCCGGTGCTGCCCAGCGTATCTTGCCCAAGAGCAAACAGAAAAAGGTCATTGGCAACAAAGAGATCGAAGACATCATCGCCAAGATTGCGCGCATTCCGCCTAAAAACATCTCCAGCGATGACCGCAACGCCTTAAAAACCCTTGAGCGCGACCTCAAAGCCGTGGTGTTCGGCCAAGATAAAGCCATTGAAGTACTGGCCTCTGCGGTCAAAATGGCCCGTAGCGGACTGGGTAACGGCAGCAAACCGATTGGTAGCTTCCTGTTTGCCGGCCCTACCGGCGTCGGCAAAACCGAAGTGGCCAAACAGCTGGCTTATGTGCTGGGTATTGAGTTGCTGCGCTTTGATATGTCCGAATATATGGAGCGTCATGCGGTGTCACGCCTGATCGGCGCGCCTCCGGGCTATGTGGGCTTTGACCAAGGCGGTCTGCTGACCGAAGCCGTCACCAAGCAACCTTATTGCGTACTGTTGCTGGATGAAATCGAAAAAGCGCATCCGGATATTTTCAATATTCTGTTGCAGGTCATGGACCATGGTACCTTGACGGATAACAATGGCCGCAAAGCTGATTTCCGCAATGTCACCATCATCATGACCACCAATGCCGGTGCGGAGAACTTGTCCAAATCGAGCATAGGCTTTACCAACAGTAAAGACAGTACCGATGAAGCCGCGGATCTCAAGCGTCTGTTCAGCCCAGAGTTCCGTAACCGTCTGGATGCCACCGTATCCTTCGGCGAACTGAACCAAGAAGTCATCCTGCGTGTGGTCGACAAACTCTTGATGCAACTCGAAGACCAGTTGCATGAGAAAAAAGTCGATGTCACCTTCAGTGACACGCTGAAAGCCTATCTGGGTAAAAAAGGCTTTGACCCGTTGATGGGTGCGCGCCCAATGGCCAGACTGATTCAGGACACGATACGTAAGGCGCTGGCAGATGAGTTGCTGTTCGGCCGTCTTAACGACGGTGGCCAGGTGCACATCGACATTGATGACAACGATCAGATTAAACTGATCTTTAAAGAGGAAACCGTTTCGGCCTAATCTGGTCTGAACTTTGACGTCACAAGGACATCCACTATAATGTCCTTGTGGCTGTTTAGCACCAATACGGTGCATCGCACCGCTTACCATCGCTGAATGATCCAAAACTGATCACGGCGCCCCATAAAATCAATGCGTTAGGATAGTACAGTCGCTGGTATAGTTATTGCTAAAAACAAGCTGCCTGACAGATATGATTTTGTAATGCCAAAGATTCTTTATTTTCTACATGTGATATGCCTGCTATTTGCCCTGCAAGCGACAGCTGCCGAACCGGTAGCCAATGCGACGCTATTGGACAGCAGTATCACCGCGACCGCCCTGTCTGCAGCAATCGACGACAGCCTCTCCGCTGACTTTGGTCAACGGCAAGGCAGCATCGACATCCTAGAAATCGCTGAAGTTGATGTCGACAAGATTCTGTTGCCCGGATTTAGCTATCCCTTGCAAAAAATCATCCACCGCACGCCAGAACACCACTTATCTCTCTATCGTCTACAATTCGGTTTCTCGCTGGACCGACCTCCGCAATCTGTCTAAATCTGTTGTCGCCCCTGCCCATCTTTGCATGGCAGGATCTCATGTGTGATTTCGGCCCGCAGTCAACTGCCGGGCCGTTTAGAAGGATGATTATGTTGCATAACACTCGCTGGCGAACTTGGCTTAGCATACTGTGGCTGGGCCTGAGCCTGCCAGCCACCGCGCTTGCCGAGGCGCCCATCTATGACTTGCAGACGTTGCTGGATCAAGCTGTGGCCGAAAACCCCATGATTGCGGTCAGCAAAGCACAAACGGCCGCCGCAGCCGCCGGCATCACTGCCGCGCGCGCCTATTACAACCCTGACCTAGAAGTGATGGCTGGGCCGGCCAGATACCGTAACCCGCCCGTCAGCACCAAGCAGAACTACGGCGTCACTATTTCACAACCACTGGACTTTCCGGGTACGCGCGCTTCACGCCGTGAGTTTGCCGAGCAGCAATTCAACTACGCGGAAAAAGGCATACATACCACCAGCTTCGATCTGCGCAACCAGATCAAGCAAGCCTATCTCAACGTCTTATTGCGGCAGGAAGTCCTAACCATGTTGGGTGCAAACCTGTCCTTGCTGCAACAGGTGCAAACCAAGGTCAAACGCAAAGTAGAGATTGGCGAAGCTGCCCGCTATGAACTGATTAAGGCCGATACCGAGTTGCTGGCTGCAGAGCGTGATTACGCCAGTGCGCAGACCCGTATTGAGGAGGCCAAAGCCATTTTGCGCGGCATGATAGGCAATATGCCAGACAGTTTTGAGATCAAGCCGACCTTGCCAACCATCTCAAGCCTACCCACGATCGCTGAGCTACGTCAGTCCGCAGAAAACAATCCTTACCTGCAACAACTGTTGAGTGCCAAAGACAGTGCAGAAGCCAAACTGAAACTGGAGCAAGCCTTGCGTTTTCCAGGGCTCACGCTGAAGTCTGACTTCACTCAGGACCCTGACCTGAACACCTTCCGTGTCGGCGTGGTCTTGCCATTACCGGTTTGGAACCGCCGTGAGGGCCAGATTGCGCAAGCCGCAGCGGGCATCGAAGAGGCTAATGCCAATATCAAACTGCAGCAACAGGTGCTGCGCAAAGAGATCGACAGCGCGTACCAGCGCACGGTGATTGCCAGCAACCAGCTCAAGGTATTTGAAAACGGTTTGCTGCAACAGTCTCAGGCCACGCTTAGCCGAGCCGAAGCCGCCTACAAGTTCGGAGAACGTGGCATCCTAGAGTATCTGGATGCGCAACGCGTCAATCGTGATGTCAAACGTGATTATCTGATTGCCAAATTCGATTATTTTTTCAGTGTCTTGCAAATCGAACGCTTCATCGGTTCGGATTTGGTACAACCATAAGGGGATGGTGATGTCTCGCGTCATATTTTCAACGTTATTAACTGCTGCGCTGGCCATGACCACTGTGGCCTGTACAGAAAAAGCCGCCCCGGCAACCACACCCAAAGAGGTGATTGATCCCAGCTTGGTCACACTGACCAAAGAACTGATCGCCACCGTCAAAACAGGGCCGGTGTCAGAAATGCAATTTATTGATACCTTGCGTATCCCAGGCCGTATTCAGGTCGATGAGCAGTATGAATCACGGGCTGGCGCTTCGATTACCGGCCGCATCAGCACCTTGGACGTCAACTTGGGTGACGAGGTCAAAGCGGGCCAGCGTCTGGCCACCATCAAGAGTACCGAGCTGGCGCAATATCAGCTCAGCTACATTAAGGCCAGCCAGCAGATGCAATTGCTGACTAAAGCCGTAGACCGTGCCAAGCAATTACTGGAAGCAGATGTAATCAGCCTAGCCGAGTTACAGCGTCGTGAGGGGGAACTCAATGCTGCCAATGCTGAGTTGAATGCCGCACGGGATCAGTTGCTGGTGCTGGGCATGGCCCCAAATACCATTGCGCAACTGGGTTTGCGTAACAGTGGTATGTCGACCAGCCAGGTCAACTCGAAAATCAGCGGTACCGTGATTGAGCGTAAAGCCAGGCTCGGTCAGGTGGTGGCGCCTGCGGAAGAGTTGTTTGTCATCGCCGACCTGTCACATGTGTGGGCCGTGGCCGAAATCCCCGAGCAACAAATTGCGCATATCAGCGAAGGGCAATCGATCAACATCGAAGTCCCGGCACTGGATGATGCAGAGCTGAATGGCACCTTGGCCTTTGTCGGTGACATCGTCAACCCGGCCACGCGTACGGTGATGGCCCGTGCCAACATCAGCAACAATAAAATGCTGCTCAAACCAGACATGCTGATTACCATCCTGCTCGAAGCGCGTCCGGAAAAAGTGGTCGCCATCCCGGCCACCGCCGTGGTGCGTGAAAACAATGCCGACCATGTGTTTGTGCAGAGCTTGAAATCCACCCAGTACAAACTCATGCCAGTGACTTTGGGCCGTACTTATGATGGCCACCGCGAAGTGTTACAGGGGCTGCAACCGGGTGACCAGGTCGTGCTGGATGGCGCTTTCCACGTGAATAACGAGCGCAAGCGCAAAGAAATGGAGTAAAGCATGATTGAATCGTTTATCCGCAGTGCGCTCAGGCAGCGCCTGATCGTGCTCGTACTCGCCGTGGCGCTCATCGTAGCCGGCGTGTTTGCTGTCAAAAAGCTGTCACTGGATGCGTTTCCTGACGTCACCAACGTACAGGTGCTGATTGCGACACAAGCCACCGGCAAGTCGCCCGAAGAGGTCGAGCGTTTTATCACGGTACCGCTGGAAATTGCCATGACCGGTTTGCCGGGCTTGACCGAGATGCGTTCACTGAACAAAAACGCACTCTCACTGATCACCTTGGTGTTTACCGACGAGACTGACGTCTATTTTGCGCGCCAGCTGGTAATGGAACGCCTGATGGAGGTGATGGAGCGCATGCCGGCCGGTGTCACGCCGGTGCTGGGTCCGGTGTCCACCGGCTTGGGCGAGGTCTATCAATACACGCTGGACAAACCCGGCGATGGCAAAAAAGAGCTGACGCGTGAAGACCTGACCGAGCGCCGCTCGGTACAGGACTGGGTGGTGCGACCCTTGCTGCGCGGCATTCCTGGTGTGGCTGAAATCAACTCGCAAGGCGGCTACGTCAAGCAATATCAGGTGCTGGTCAACCCAGACCGCATGACGCACTTCTCGATCAAACTCAAGGATGTGTATGAGGCCCTGGCGCGTAATAACGCCAATAGCGGCGGCGGTGTATTGCCGCACTATGCCGAACAGTATCTGATTCGGGGTGTTGGGCTGGTACAAAGCCTGGATGACATCCGCAACATGGTGCTCAAGGAAGAAAACGGCATCCCGGTGTATATCCGCGATGTCGCCGAAGTGACCATCGGCCACGAAGTCCGTGTCGGGGTGGTGCTTAAAAATGGCGACACCGAGTCTGTAGGCGGCGTCGTCATGATGATGCGCGGCGGCAATGCCAAGGAAGTGGTCAACAAGATCAAGGCCCGCGTTGCCGAAATCAACAGCAAAGGCATGCTACCGCATGGCTTGCAAATTGTGCCCTACTACGACCGAAGCGAGCTGGTAGATGCCGCGCTGCATACCGTGACCAAGGTGTTGATCGAAGGCATCATACTGGTCATCGTTATTCTGTTCCTGTTTTTGGGTGACGTACGCTCCAGCCTGATTGTGGTCGGGACCCTGATCCTGACACCGCTGATCACCTTTATGGTCATGAACCACTATGGCATCTCGGCCAACCTAATGTCACTCGGGGGGCTGGCCATTGCCATCGGCCTGATGGTCGATGGTTCGGTGGTGGTGGTTGAAAACGCGTTTCACCATCTGGGTCACCGGCACGGTGAGAGCAAGGTGCGCGTGGTGCTGGAGGCCGCCGTTGAAGTGGCGACCCCGGTACTGTTTGGCGTAGGCATCATCATTCTGGTATTTCTGCCACTGATGACCTTGCAGGGCATGGAGGGCAAAATGTTTGCCCCGCTGGCCTATACCATTGCCATTGCACTGTTTGTCTCGCTGATTCTGTCACTGACCATGACCCCCGCCTTGTGTTCATATATGCTCAAAGGCGGCAGTGGCGAAGATACGCGCATGATTCAGGCCATCAAACGCCCGTATCTGCAGGCCTTGAACTGGGTGCTCAACAATGAGAAAAAAACCATCACGGCATCTGCCATCTTGTTTGCCGGCACGATTGCATTGTTTCCGCTACTAGGGTCCTCATTTATCCCAGAAATGAAAGAAGGCTCCATCGTGCCCGGCATCATTCGGGTACCGAATATTTCGCTCGAAGAGTCCATCAAAATGGAAAACCAGGCGATGAAGCTGATTATGGAGCATGTGCCCGGCGTGAAGTCAGCCGTCTCGGGTCTGGGCCGTGGTGAAAGCCCTGCCGATCCGCAGGCGCAAAATGAATCGACGCCGATTATCAGTCTCAAGCCGCGTGACCAATGGCCGGCTGGCTGGACACAGGATGATATTGCCGAAAAAATGCGCACGGTACTGGAGCAATATATTCCTGGCGTGCAGATCATCATGGCACAGCCAATTTCTGACCGTGTGGATGAGCTGCTCACCGGGGTGCGCGCCGATGTGGCGGTCAAGATTTTTGGTGAGGATCTGGATGCCCTCAAGCAAAAAGCTGACGAGATTGCGCGCATGGCCGGCAGTGTGCGTGGTGCGACCGAAATCAAGGTGGAGAAAGTCTCTGGCCAGCAGTACCTCAACATCACCATAGACCGCCAGGCCATTGCCCGTCATGGCATCAATGCCTCCGACGTGCATGATGTGATTGAAACAGCCGTGGGCGGCAAGATCGCCACCGAGATCTTTGAAGGGCAACGCCGCTTCTCGGCCGCAGTCCGCTATCCGGAGTCGTTCCGCAATAACGAAGAAGCCATACGCAACATCATGCTGACGTCGCCCAATGGTTCAAGAGTCGCGCTGGCGGATCTGGCGACCATTGAGGTCAAGGATGGTCCGGCTCAAATCAGTCGCGAGCTGGCCAAGCGCCGCATCGTCATTGGCATCAACGTCAAAGACCGCGACCTGGGTGGCTTTGTGGCCGAATTGCAGCAAGTGCTGGGGCAGCGCCTGCAGTTGCCAGATGGCTATTATCTGGAGTACGGTGGTCAGTTCCAAAACATGGAGCGCGCCATGAACCACTTGATGATTATCATCCCGGTCACCATTGCCGCGATTTTCTTCCTACTATTCTTGCTGTTCCAGTCACTGCGTTTTGCCACCATGATTATTCTGGTGCTGCCATTCGCTTCGATCGGCGGCGTGATTGCCTTGTTCGTGACCGGGGAGTATCTCTCCGTGCCGGCCTCGGTGGGCTTTATCGCCTTGTGGGGGATCGCCGTCCTCAATGCGGTGGTGCTGGTGTCATACATCCGCACGTTGCGTGAGGAAGGCCTGAGTCAACTAGAGGCGATTCGCAAGGGGTGCGCCCAGCGCTTCCGTCCGGTCATGATGACGGCCACCGTAGCGATGCTGGGCTTGGTGCCGTTTCTGTTTGCCACCGGACCGGGCTCCGAAGTGCAGCGGCCTCTAGCGATTGTAGTGATTGGCGGGCTGATTACCTCCACCCTGCTGACGCTGATCGTCGTGCCTACCCTCTACCGTAAGTTTGAAGAAAGCAGAATAGAGGCATAATGCGCCTCGGCTTCCTGCGTGTATAAGGATCATGTGATGAAAGAAATTAAAGCCGTCATACAACCAGCCAGACTGGCCAAGATACGTTCAGCCCTGCGTAACATCAAGGGATTTCCAGGCATGTCGGTGAACAAGATGGAGGGCTGCGGCCCCCATCTGCAAAAACCCAGTGTCGGGGTGCGCGAGGAGCTGACAGATTACAGCCCCAAGGTGTATCTCTATATGGTGGTCACGGATGATCTGGTAGAAGGCGTATTACAGACGATTGTAGAAGTGGCCCACACTGGGAATGTCGGCGATGGCATCGTCTGGGTCACGCCTGTAGAACGCATGATTCGCCTCTCCGAGCAGATCATGGTCCTCGACTAGCGGCCATCAAGACAAATCGCGCCAGTCCAGACCGGACTGCTGGTGTGCAATCTGCACCCAGTCACTGTCACATTGCAACACCTCACTCAACGCCTGCTTAGCCAAAGCAGGCGTATTATTTTTTTCACTCAAATGGGCCGCCACTAGGTGCTTCAGTTTGCCGTTATCGAGCTGACGCAATAATTGCGCACTGGTTTGGTTATCTAGATGCCCCAGCCAGCCGCCGACCCGTTTTTTGAGCGAGAAGGCATAAGGCCCGGTGCGCAACATCTCCAGATCGTGATTGCATTCCAGCAACAAACCATCGCATCGCTGTAACATCTGCACGATATGCGGTGTGAGGCTGCCAACATCCGTCAGCACCCCCAGCTTGTGCTGACCATCCTCGAACACAAACTGCGCAGGCTCGCGCGCGTCGTGCGGCACAGGATAAGGATGCACCTCAATATCCGCGATGGCCCATGGCGTATGCGCATCGATCACCTGGATAGGCACCGGCTGTGCAGGCAAATAACGCTGGCACATGGTATACGTGCCGTGGGTGAGCCAGACCGGAATCTGATAGCGGGCGGCCAGCTTGAATACGCCACGCGCATGATCATCATGCTCGTGCGTGACCAGAATGCCGCTCAGCTGTTCGGGGGCCAGATGCAGCCGCGCCAGCCGCTGCACGGTCTCTTTGACACTAAAGCCGCAATCAAGCAAAAGCCGGGTTTCCCCGGCTTCTATCACAGTGGCATTGCCTGCGCTGCCACTGCCTAATGATGCAAAACGCACACGCGACCTCAGTTACTGCAACTGCTCATACAGTAATGAAATGATACGATTGGCGGTGGTCGAAGTATTACGCTTGTTATCGACCGTCAACACATAAACATCGGTCGTGTCATCCGCGTTTTCCAACACCTGAATACGGTACTGCTTGCTGGATTTATCACCGTCAGCTGTACCTTTCCAGAACTTGGTTTTATCTGCAGGTTTGATTTCGGCCGGTGCGGCTGATTTTTCATCCTCATCGCTACCCCAGAACTTCAGGCGCTCCAGCAGACCTTTCTTCTGTTTGATCGGGTCCTCTGCATCGGTATCGGCATAGCGCACGTAGAAAATGCCTTCAGAACGGTTTTTGTCTTCAGTGACGAAACCAATTCTATCCAGCGCTAACCCGACACGACGCCATGCGCGGTCAAAGGGCTCGTTCAGCTTCAGCGTCACGCTCTGATCTGCTTCTTTGATAACATCGGCACGCTTGTCTGAGGCCGCCTGTGTCATCACCTGATCTGCTTTTTTCTCGTCCAAGCCCAGCTTGACCATCATGCGGCGCAACAATTCGGCATCTAGGTCGGCATCGAACTCCTGGCCGGCATTGTTCTTGTTTTCGGCCGCATTGGCACGATAGCCAGTATCAATCTTGCCCAGCTGCGTGTTGACATAATTTTTGCCGTCATCCGGCGCACCAGCCACGGTGCGGTGTGTCATATAGATTTCAGTGGTACCGTCTTTTTCGCCGCGCTCGAGACGGGTGCGGAATTTGCGACGATCGGCAAAGCCAGAAAGCTTATCTAACCAAGCATCAAATTTTTCGCCATAGCCACGGTTATCTTCTTTGGGCTTGATAGCATCAGACTGTAACCATTCGGTTTCAATCACGCCCAGCTCTGGGTTCTCCACACGGACAGCAAAACCTTGATCTAGCCAGAAATCACGCACCACCGGCCAAATTTTCTCAGCCGGGGCATTCACAACCAGCCAACGCTGTGAACCAGCCTTCACCATGCGTACATTTTTCATGTCTGCCAGCACAGGTTGCACGCCGTTTTGCTCTTGGGCATCCTGATTTTGGCTGTAAGCTGAGTAACTGGTGCTGCCAGGCACGTTGTAGGTGCTACTGGTGCGCACAGCGGTTAAGTCTGGCGGCACCTCAAGCGGTTTGGAACGACCCGCGCCCTTGTAGTCTGAGCTGTTATCAATAAACGGGATGGAGTCGCAGGCGGCCAGCACCGTGACCAAACCAGCCAAGGCTGCTCGTTTCAACCAAACATGACGCATGTTTTTCACTCGTTTCATCCTAAATTATGTTTTCGCGCTCAGGCGGCGATGTCAGCTTGCTGCATGGCGTGACGCAAGACTTCATGGTATTGCGCCGACAGATTCACCAAGGGCAAACGAATGCCTGTGCCTATCATGCCCATTTGTTGCAATACCCATTTCACCGGAATCGGGTTCGCCTCGACAAACAGTTTCTGGTGCAGGGCGAACAACTTGGCATTGGCGGCTTTAGCAACAGCCAAATCACCGTTGAGGGCGGCCTCACACATCTCATGCATCAGTTGCGGTGCCACATTGGCGGTGACGGAGATGACGCCTTTACCGCCCAACAACATCAATGACAACGCGGTGGCATCGTCGCCGCTATACACGGCAAAATCAGCGGGGGCGCGTAACAACAAATCGGTACCGCGCTCAATGCCGCCCGTCGCATCTTTGATGCCTACAACATTAGGCAATTGCGCCAAACGCAGCACGGTATCGTTGCTGATGTCACAGCCGGTACGGCCAGGCACGTTGTAAAGAATCTGCGGGATTTGAACGGCCTCTGCAACCGCCTTGAAATGCTGATACAACCCCTCTTGTGAAGGTTTGTTGTAATAAGGCGCCACCAGCAGGCAGGCATCTGCCCCCAGGCTCTTCGCTTTAGCGGTCAGGGCAATCGCCTCTGCCGTGGAGTTGGCGCCGGTGCCTGCAATCACAGGCACTCGTTTTGCCACATGCTCTATGGTGGTTTTGATCAGCAGGCAATGTTCGTCGACATCAACGGTGGGAGACTCACCGGTCGTGCCGACAATAACGATACCATCGGTGCCAGCATCGACATGGAAATCAATCAGCTTTTTGAGTGCGTCCAGATCCAAACGACCATCTTCAAACATCGGGGTCACAATTGCGACCAAACTGCCCGTCAACATACCTAGCGCCATTCAATAATAAAGCGAATATTTTAACTGATTATCCGCCCGAACGCCAAAGATGCCTGTGGCGGTAGCCCACCGGGCCGCCGGGCCGATTCCCAAGCCGGTTTCAGCTATAATAAACCCCTTAGCAACCACGGCAGAATCACTCGCATTGCGCCCCTGACATGCAAGCTCCACAGCCCCCCTCCTCTGACAGACAGGACCTGACCGTGAACCCTAGTCAGCCCGTGCTTGAGACCCTGGCTGACCGCATCGACGCGCTGCTGCCGCAAACGCAATGTCGCCAATGTGGGTATGACGGCTGCAAACCTTATGCGGAAGCCATCGCCCGCCAACAGGCAGATATCAACCAATGTCCTCCAGGCGGCGAAGCTGGCATGCGCGCCCTCGCCTCTTTGCTGGGGCGCCGCCCCCAACCCCTTAACACGGCGCATGGCCTGACTAAAGGCAAAGCGGTGGCGGTGATTGATGAGGGCGTCTGTATTGGTTGTACCCTGTGCCTGCCCGCCTGCCCGGTGGATGCCATCATCGGTGCTAGCAAACAGATGCACAGCGTACTGCAACAGGAGTGTACGGGGTGCGAGCTCTGCCTGCCCGCCTGTCCGGTCGACTGCATACACATGCATCCTGTTGCCGGCCGTAGCGATGCCATGAATCCGGAAGAAGCTGCGTTAGCCAGACGCCGACACCAGTTCAAACAGCACAGGCAACAGCTTGAAACCAGCCAAACGCCCCCCACCTACGCAAGGCCAGAGGCGGAAGCCTCGGCCACGCGACCCGATGCCGAAGCGCTAAAAAAAGCGGCCATTGCCGCAGCCATGGCCCGGGTCAAAGCGCAAAAGCCAGGCTGATCTCCACGCAGAGTACCCTTATGAACGCCCAAAAAAGACTCGCCATTTTTGAACGACTGGCCACCGCCATCCCCAACCCGACCACCGAGCTGGAGCATAGCTCAACCTTTGAGTTGCTGATCGCTGTCATTCTTTCAGCACAAGCCACAGACAAAGGGGTGAATATCGCTACCCGCAAGCTATTCAAGGTCGCCAATACGCCGCAGGCCATTTTAGCCTTGGGGCTGGAGGGACTGGAAAGTTATATCAAGACCATCGGTCTTTACCATGCCAAAGCGCAGAATGTGCTCAAATGTTGCCAGCAACTGCTGACCTTGCATGGGGGGGAAGTGCCAGATAACAGGGCCGCCCTAGAGGCCTTGGCAGGGGTCGGTCGAAAAACCGCCAATGTGATTTTAAATACAGCGTTTGGTCAGCCCACCATTGCGGTGGATACGCATTTATTTCGTGTCGGCAACCGCACCAAACTGGCCACAGGCAAAAACGTTCTCGAAGTCGAGCAGCGCTTTTTAAGCACTACACCTAAGACATTTCTCAAGGATGCGCACCACTTGCTGATTCTGCATGGACGCTATACCTGCACGGCCCGCAGCCCGAAATGTGGCGAGTGCTGCATCGTCGACTTATGTGAATTTCATGATAAAGTCATTCGTCCTGTCACCCCGCCCACTGAAAGTTAAGCATGGCCTTATTCAACCCTTCTCGCGATGAAGTGCGTCAGTTTTTCTTTGACGCCTGGGCCAAATTCAAACAGCAACACCTGCTGACAGAGCTTGAAAAGCTGGCTGTGGGCATCATCCACATGCATCCGGAATACCATGGCATTCTGGATCAACCGGAAAAGTATCTGCACCAGGCCTACTACCCCGAGCAAGGCGAAACCAACCCCTTTTTGCACAT
>CAYTIV010000042.1:8101-13003 GCA_964437895.1 uncultured Methylotenera sp. | reverse complement strand
GTCGCCGCGCAACGAAGCCAACGACAAACTGCTGGCGAGACGCAGCCAGCGCTACGGCACGCTGGTATTGCAATACCGTGCAAACGACTGGGACTGGAGCACAGAGCTCACCACCGCTTCGCAACGCTACGATAACGCCGCCAACACCGTGTATTTAAGGGGCTATATGCTGCTCAATACCACGTTGGCGTACAAGTTGAACCAAGACTGGAAGCTGCAGGCACGGGCGAACAACCTGTTCAACAAAGACTACGAACTGGTGAATGGCTATAACACCATGGGCACCAACCTGTTTGTCAGTCTGCATTACCAACCGCAATAGCGGTCATACCGGTGGATTTTGCCCAAGCCTGAGGGAATTCGGCTAAAATCCACTCCTTGTAATTAATCTTAATTTTGGAGTCGTGCATGTCACGTAACATTTCAATTCAATCTCTGGCAATCGCATGCGTGATTGCACTGATGGTCATCGTGACACGCGGTCACCATTTTGCGTCCATCGACATTTTGCCGAGCGCGTCTTTCGCTGCATTTTTTATTGCAGGCTACTACCTGCGTGCGACACGCCTGTTTGTGGCGCTGCTTGCGCTGTGTGCAGGTCTGGACATGGCAGCCATCACTTGGGGCGGTGTCAGTAACTTCTGCGTGACGCCGGCTTACGGCTTCCTGTTACCCGCCTATGGCACTATGTGGCTGGCTGGCCGCTGGGCCGCAGGCCATACCCCTTGGCAACTGAGCAGCGTATTCAAGCTGGCGGGTGTCGTGGTGGTGGCAGCAGCCGTGGCGGAGTTGTTCTCCAGCGGCGGCTTCTATTTCTTTGGTGGCCGTTATCCTGAGCCAACCGTGGTTGAATTTTTGCCACGCTTGGCAAAGTACTTCCCGCAACAGCTTGAAGCTATCGCGTTTTGGGTCGCCGTGGCGCTGATCGCCCATGTCGTCTCCGGCCTGGCACAGCGTTCAGTGCGCGAAAACGCCTGATTGACGCGCAACCGCCGAGCCGCAGAGCATGCAAAGCAGTGACCGCGACAGCCGCCATCAGGCGCGCATGATCCGCAAAAAAGCGGTCATTGATGCAAAAATCGAGCAGGCCGATCAAGAAAAAGGCCTGCTGCTCGTACTCACCGGCAACGGCAAAGGCAAGAGCTCCTCTGCCTTTGGCATGGTCGCCCGCGCCCTCGGGCATGGCATGCGGGTGGGCGTGGCCCAGTTTATCAAGGGCCGCTCGGATACCGGCGAAGAAGCCTTTTTCCGTCAGCATCCAGCAGTCACCTGGCATGTGCTGGGCGAGGGCTTTACCTGGAACACGCAGGATCGTCAGCGCGACACCGAAACCGCGATGCGCGGCTGGCAGGTCGTGGCAGCCATGCTACAAGATCCGACGATTCAGCTGGTCGTGCTGGATGAACTCACCTACACCTTCAAATACGGTTACCTTGACGAAGCCATGGTGCTAGACGCCATTGCCAAACGCCCGCCCATGCAACATGTGGTCATCACGGGTCGCGGGGCGTCTGAGGCTTTGAAAGAGGCGGCTGATACCGTCTCTGAACTGATGGATGTCAAACACGCCTGGCGCGCAGGCATCAAAGCACAAGCCGGAATCGATCTCTAATGCAGACGCCGCCCGCCACTTGTCACGCCATGTTGATGGCGGCCCCGGCCTCTGGTCAGGGCAAAACCATGACCACGGCCGCCCTGGCCCGCCACTATCGTGACCGCGGCTTGCGTGTACAGGCCTTTAAATGTGGCCCTGACTTTATCGATGGCATGATTCTGGAAGTCGCTACCGGCAAACCGGTATACAACCTCGACTTGGGCATGTGCGGCGAAGAAGATGCCAGACAACGCCTGCATTCCGCCGCATTAGACAATGATGTCATCCTACTGGAGGGCGTCATGGGGCTGTATGACGGCACCCCTTCCTGCGCAGATATTGCAGAGCGTTTTGGCATCCCTGTCGCCCTGGTGATCAATGCCAAGGCCATGGCGCAAACCTTTGCCGCTATCGCGCTGGGCCTGTATGCCTATCGGCCTACCCTCGCGCGCGCTGGCGTCATTGCGAATCAAGTCGGCAGTGCCGGCCACGCACAAATGATACGCGCGGCCTTGCCGGCAGACATCCCTTGGCTGGGCGCCATGCCGCACAACCCGGCACTGACTCTGCCAGAGCGGCATCTAGGCCTGCATCTGGCACAGGAAATCGGCGATATTGATCAGCGGATTGCCGCGGCGGCACAACAGTTGGGCCCAGAGGTGCCACTGCCCCCGTCCGTCAGCTTTGCCGCCCCCACCCCGCCGGATCATGCACAGCCGCTGGCCGGCAAAACCATTGCCGTCGCCAAAGATGCCGCGTTCTGTTTTATTTACCAGGCCAATCTGGACTGTCTACAGGCGCTGGGCGCGACGTTGCGCTTTTTCTCGCCGCTGCATGACAGCCAGCTCCCGGCCGCGGATGCCTACTGGTTGCCTGGCGGCTATCCCGAGTTGCATCTACCCGCCTTACAAGCGAATACCACCATGCGCGATGCGCTACAGGCGGCAGCCGATGCGGGCTGCCCCATGCTCGCCGAATGTGGCGGCATGCTTGCACTGGGCGACAGCCTCGATGGCCAAGCAGGCTTTGGCCTGCTACCTGGCCAAGGGCAGATTCAAGCCACCCTGCAAGGGCTGGGGACACAACATGCCCACTTTACTGAAGGCGACACTACTTCACGTCTGGGTGCGCACACCTTTCATTACGGCCGGTTTGAAACCAGCCTGCCCGTGATCGCACAAGGCCAGGGCAAATATGGTCAGGGTGAGCCGGTCTACCGCCACCAAGCGATTACGGCCAGCTTTTTGCACTTTTACTTCCCCTCTAATCCGGCGCAAGCCGCACAGTTTTTTTTGTCATGAGTTTCGCGTATTCCGAGGCCGAGCAAGCGGCCATTTACAAGGTGATTGCTGAGCGTCGCGACATGCGACATTTTCTGCCAACCCCGCTGGCGCCAGCCTTATTGCAACGCCTGTTGCAGGCGGCGCACCACGCCCCCAGTGTCGGCCTGATGCAGCCTTGGCGTTTTATACGCATCAGTGACCCGGCCTTGCGCCAGCGCATCCATGCGCTGGTCGATGCCGAACGCCAGCGTACCGCACTCGCCATCGGCGAGGCCCAAAACAGCGCACGGATGGATACATTTATGCGCCTCAAAGTGGAAGGCATTTTGGAGTGTGGCGAGCTATTGGTCGCCAGCTTGTGTGACGGGCGCGAGAAACATATTTTTGGCCGCCGCACCTTGCCAGAAATGGACTTGGCCTCGGTCAGTTGTGCCATTCAAAATTTGTGGTTGGCCGCGCGCGCCGAAGGCATAGGCATGGGCTGGGTCAGCCTGTTTGAGCCGCAGGCCTTGGCTGAGCTGCTGGGCATGCCTGCTGGCGCTAAACCCGTCGCCATCCTTTGCCTGGGCTATGTACAGCAGTTTTATGCTTCGCCCATGCTGGTAGAAGAAGGCTGGGCCAAAGAAAAACCGCTGGCAGAGATGGTGATGGAAAACCACTGGCACACACCCACCGAGGGGCAATCATGAATCGCTGGCCACAACGTATTGTCTGCCTGACCACGGAAACGGTAGAGGTGCTCTACCTGCTGGAAGCGCAGGCGCGCATCGTCGGCATTTCGGGATTCACCACGCGCCCGGCCATTGCCCGCAAGGAAAAACCTAAAATCAGCGCCTTCACCAGCGCCAATATTGAAAAAATTCTGGCCCTGCAGCCCGACTTAGTGCTGTGTTTTTCTAATCTGCAAGCCGATATCGCCGCATCGCTGATCAAGGCCGGTTGTCAGGTGCATGTGTTCAATCAACGCAGCCTGGACGAAACGCTGCAAATGATCCTCACCGTAGGTGATCTGGTGGGTGCAAGTGCACGGGCCGAGGCGCTGGTCGCGGGTTATCAGGCGCAACTGACGCAAGCCCGAGAACACGCGGCGCAGGCCACACGCAAACCACGCATTTATTTTGAAGAGTGGAACGACCCCATGATGTGCAGCATCCGCTGGGCCGCAGAGCTGATCGCCGCAGCCGGCGGCGAAGACTGCTTTCCACAACTCAGCCAGTTTCACAGTGCCCGCGACCGTCAGGTGAGCAGTGCGCAGGTGATTGCTGCCCAACCGGACATCATCATCGGCTCATGGTGTGGCAAAAAATTTCAACCGGCCTCGGTGAAGGCCAGAGAAGGTTGGCAACAGATTCCGGCCGTGCGCGACGGGCATCTGTATGAGATTAAATCCGTCGATATTCTGCAGCCCGGTCCAGCCTTGTTTAGTGAAGGCTTGCCGCAGCTTCAGGCCATCATCCAGCGTTGGCAACAGGAGTCTATGCAATGAGCAGTCATTTAATTTTAGGCGGTGCCCGCAGTGGTAAAAGTGCCTATGCCGAGCGCCTGGCCACACGGCTAGAACTGCCGGTGACCTACATCGCCACCGCGCAGGTCTATGATGATGAATTTGCCCAGCGTATTGCCCATCATAAAGCGCGACGCCCGCCCTACTGGCAGCTGGTAGAGTCGCCGTTCAACCTTGGACAGACCTTGCTGGCGCATGATGCCCCTGAGACCTGCCTGATTGTAGACTGCCTGACCCTGTGGCTGGCGCAATGCCTGTGCCCCGATTGTGACAAGCCCGAGCGCCTAGACTGGCAAGCCGAAAAGCAGGCGCTGTTGGCCGCCCTGCCACAGTGCCAAGCCCATGTGCTGCTGGTGAGCAACGAGGTAGGCATGGGCATCGTGCCGCTGGGCGAGATCAACCGCCAGTTTCAGGATGAACAAGGCCGCCTGAATCAGCAGGTCGCCGCGGTGGCCGATCAGGTCAGTTTTATTGCCGCTGGCCTGCCATTAACACTCAAATAACAGGAAGCCAGAATGACA
>CAYTIV010000042.1:0-8091 GCA_964437895.1 uncultured Methylotenera sp. | reverse complement strand
GGCTGTACTGCGTCCTAATGACGCTCACCTCACTGCTATTGGCTGCCCCGGTGGCAGCGCATGTGCCCTTTCTCAAACCTAACCAGTTTCATGTGACCCATCACCGGCTCACCATCGAATCTGCATTCACTGAGTTTCCATTTCAGGCAGACTTTGCCATGGACTCGCCCAACTTCACGCTGACCACACCGCAGGGCGAAACCCGCCCACTGACGCCGGTAGCTAAAACCAAGGCCGCCGTGTACCTAGAGCCGGAGCTCACTCAGACCGGCACTTACCGCATCAGTACCGGCCAACGCGTGGGCCCGGTTTACCAGGCCGTGGAGACGGCAGACAAAAGACTCTATTTTGCTGCCGACAGGCAACGCGTGCACGGCAAGCCCACCACCATGAATTACTACAGCTATGCGGACACCTATATCTACAAAGGGCAGCAAGCGTATCGGGCACAGCCTTTCAACCAAGGGCTAGAGATTATCCCGCGCACTTCACCCAACGCGGTCGCGCTCGGAGACGAGCTGGTTTTGCAGGTGCTAGAGAATGGGCAACCGGTGGCGAATGCGCGTATTATCGTGGTCACAGACAACGAGCATTTTAATCAGCGCAGGATTGAGGACTTATATGATATCGACAATGTCAGAGCGTCCAATCTGTACGCGAACCAGCAGGGCGAGTTCAGGTTCCGCCCGCAGAAAGCAGGACTCAACTTTCTGTTTGTGACGGTACACCATCAACTGAACGAACAGCTGTGGGAGAGCCAGAACGCCTCGCTGACATTGGAAGTCAACTTACCTGCAGACCCTGCGCGCCAGCCTTAAGCGCTGGCTGACACTAAAAAGGAAACTCACATGGAAAACACCACATTTCAATTGCGAGGCGAACACATCGCCCTGTGCGACCTACTCAAACTGGAAGGCGTGGCCGACAGTGGCGGCCAAGGTAAATCGATGGTGGCAGAAGGTCTGGTATCGGTCGATGGTCAGATCGAGCGCAGAAAAACCGCCAAGATCCGCGCCGGACAGGTGGTAGAGGCCTTTGGACAACGCATTCAGGTCGTCGCCGCTTAAGGGGCCAGGTAGGCCTCTCTCAATAGCCCTACAGCAGCACACCCCCTATAGCAACAGACTTTGGACAGGCAAATAGGGCACCAGCGCCCGCCAGTCCAGATGTTGTTGTAAACAGTCCGCCAATTGCTCCAGACTCTGCTCACGCAACTGCGTGTAATCATAAGCCTGCGGCGCAGACACCCCCGCCCATTGCAACCAAGCCGCACAGGCCTGTGGATGATCAAACAAGCCATGCAGATAGCTGCCGGCCACCTGACCATCTGCTGACCAGGCGCCCTCGGGCGCCCCGGCGATCACATGCACCGGGCGTGCCAGCGCGGGCCCATGGCTGACGCCCATATGAATCTCATAGCCCTGCACCTCTGCCTCGCCTGCCGCCCATTGCCCGGATACCTGCTTGAGCTGCTTGTGTGCGGCCAATGTGGTTTCCATCTGTAACCAGCCCAATCCAGGGCTACTACCGGCTTCGCCCTCCAGCGCCAGCGGATCATGCAATTGCTCACCCAGCATCTGAAAACCGCCACAGATGCCCAATAGCTTGCCGCCATAGCGCAAATGGCGGGCAATGACCGCCTCCCAGCCATGTGCCCGCAACGCGGCCAAGTCACCTCGGGTATTTTTGCTGCCCGGCAAGATGATCAAATCAGCCGCCGGCACGGGTTCACTCAGGCGCACAAACTGCAAGGACACCTGCGGATGTAAGCGTAAAGCATCAAAGTCAGTGTGGTTGGCGATATGCGGCAACACCGG
This sequence comes from uncultured Methylotenera sp., assembly GCA_964437895.1. GTDB lineage: Bacteria > Pseudomonadota > Gammaproteobacteria > Burkholderiales > Methylophilaceae > Methylophilus. The sequence continues at coordinate 6,274 of CAYTIV010000042.1, read as the reverse complement.
CACCACCACCTTCAGCGTGGCCGCCGACTTGTCGTGCGCAAGCGGGGCAATCGCATCTTCCGCTTCTAGATGCAAGTCGTGCAGATAGGGCAACACGCCCAGCACCGGCTTGCCTGTCCGCTGTTGCAGCCAGTCGAGGCCGGGTTGCAACAAGGCGATATCGCCGCGAAATTTATTGATGACAAAACCAACCACTCTGGCTTGCTCACTGTCTGAAAGCAGCGCGAGCGTGCCAACCAGGTGCGCGAATACGCCGCCTTTATCGATGTCTGCCACCAGAATCACCGGACAGTCGACCGCTTCGGCAAACCCCATATTGGCAATATCATTGGCGCGCAGATTGATTTCGGCCGGACTGCCCGCGCCTTCTACCACCACGCAAGCATAGTGTTGCTGCAAGCGCGCATAAGAGGCCAGCACTGCCTGCATGGCGGTCTGCTTATACGCATGGTAAGTGCTCGCTTCTTGGTTACCGACCACCTGGCCATGAATGATGACCTGACAACCGGTATCTGAGTTAGGTTTGAGCAGGACCGGGTTCATATCGGTATGAGGCGCCAAGCCGCAAGCCATGGCCTGCACCGCCTGCGCCCGCCCGATCTCGCCGCCATCGGCCGTGACGGCCGCATTCAATGCCATGTTTTGCGGCTTGAAAGGGACGACAGACACCCCGCTGCGGTACAATACGCGGCACAATCCAGCCACCAGCGTACTCTTTCCGGCATCCGACGTGGTGCCCTGAACCATTAATGTTTTTACAGCCTTTTTTTCCATCTTTGGATTATCTCACACTCGCACTGCTTGCCTGTGCCGCTGTCCTGCTCGATCACTGGCTGGGTGAGCCCACACGCTGGCATCCGCTGGTCGGATTTGGCCAGCTGGCCCAGCGTGTAGACGCAAAGCTCAACCCGCACGCGCGCCAAGCCTTAGCTCAGCAGCGTCTGATCGGCGCACTGGCGCTGCTGCTGGTTGTCCTGCCCGGTGTGGTGGGCAGCCTGCTTCTGTTGCATATCGGCGGCTGGCTGGCCTGGGGCATCCACGGCTACCTGCTGTATTTTGCCATCGGCCACCGCAGCCTGCGTCAGCATGGGCTGGCGGTGTATCACGCCTTACAGGCAGGCTCACTGCCACAGGCGCAACGGGCCGCATCGTACATGGTCAGCCGCGATGTCGAAGCCATAGAACCCGTTAGCGCCACGCTGGAGTCGGTCCTCGAAAATGGCAATGACAGTATTTTTGGCGCACTGTTCTGGTTCATGATCGCCGGCGGGCCTGGCGCACTGGCTTTCCGGCTGGTGAATACCCTGGATGCAATGTGGGGCTACAAAACACCGCGTCACCTGTATTTTGGCTGGGCGGCAGCACGACTGGATGATGGCATGAACTATCTGCCCGCCAGACTGACGGCGCTCACTTATGCGCTGGTTGGACACACAGGTCTGGCCTTAAAGGCCTGGCGTCAACAGGCGCCCTTATGGGACAGCCCCAACGCCGGCCCAGTCATGGCCGCCGGTGCTGGCGCACTCAATGTTCGTCTGGGCGGGGCCGCACGCTATCATGGTGCGTGGCATCAGCGCCCGACACTGGGCACTGACACCCCACCCACGCCAGCAGACATTCCGCGCGCATTACGCTTGGTCAGCCATAGCCTCTATGGCTGGCTGTTACTGGCGTTGCTGGTAGGAGGCGCATTACATGCTTGAGCACGGCGGCAACCTGCAACAGGCCGCGCAACAATATGGCCGCCACAGCGAGGCTTGGCTAGACCTCTCCACCGGCATTAATCCCGCGCACTATCCCATCCCCGACTTGCCACCCGCGGTGTTTCACCGCCTGCCAACCAGCAATGCGGCCCTGCAAGCTGCCGCCAGCCGCTATTACGGCGCGGCGCATGTGCTCGCCTGTGCCGGGTCACAGGCAGCACTACAAGCCTTGCCGACACTGCGCGCACCCTGTCGCGTCAGCATGCCGCGCACCATGTATCAAGAGCACGCCCATGCCTGGCAGCGTTGCGGTCACCAAGTCAACTTGCTCGATGACCTGATGCATGACCACTGGTTGGCGACGACCGATGTGCTGCTGGTATGCAATCCCAACAACCCCACCGGGCAACGTTATGCCCCGGACCAGCTGCTGCACTGGCATGCGCAACTGGCGGCACGGGACGGCTGGCTGATTGTCGATGAAGCCTTTATGGACACCACGCCCGCTGACAGCCTGGCGCCTCATACCGGGCAGCCCGGACTCTGGGTGTTACGTTCACTGGGTAAATTTTTTGGCCTAGCCGGCCTGCGCGTGGGTTTTTTGCTGGGCGCGCCAGAGGCACTGGCCACCGTCGCAAACTGGCTAGGGCCGTGGACCATCAGCGGCCCGGCACAACACCTGGCCACCTGCGCACTGGCAGACACGGCCTGGCAGCAACAGATGCGGGCAAGCTTGCTTGCACAATCAGCCCAACTCGCCCAGTTGCTCACGCAGCATGGCTTAACCCCGCTGGGCGGCAGCGATTTGTTTCAGTATGTGCGCCATCCGCACAGTCGCGCCCTGCACCATGCCCTCGCACAGCAAGGGGTCTGGACACGGCTGTTTGACGCGCCGCTTGCCCTGCGGTTTGGCCTGCCAGCCGCCACCGACTGGCCTCGGCTAACGCAAGCGCTGGCCGAGGCTATGCCGGTGGCTGGCCGTTAATGGTCTGCATCCAATCCGCCAAGGCGGAAGCACCACTGCTACGTAAACCCTGCACAACGCCTTGTTGCGCTAACGCTGTCTGATTCTGGCTGAGTTTGAACTTGCCCGTCAGCGCCGAAATCTCCAGCGAAACACCGACGACCGCCCGCAGCATGCCTGCCAGGTAATCTTCAGGCGCATCACTGACCTGCCATGTCGGCGCAAACGCCGCCTCCTGCTGCTGCGTCAGCCGATGCACATGCCGCCGCAACCAGTCTCGCTCTTCTACCCGCCGCAAGCGGCCGTGCACATGCGCAACGGCGTAGTTCCAAGTAGGGACGACCCGGCTGTCCTGCGCCTTGGCGGGATACCAGCCTGGCGACACATAAGCACTCGGGCCATGAAAAACGGCGACCACGGACTGTGGCGTGTCTAGCAGGTGCACCAGCGGGTTGGCGCGTGCCACATGGCCATGCAGCTGGCCTAAGCCAACATCTGCCACATAATGTAGCGGCACATGATTGATCTCAGGCCCATCGGCAGCGACCACAATCAGGGTAGCTAGCGGGTAATCGCGTATCAGGGACAACAGCGTCTGCTGATCTGGCGCAGAAAAATGGGAAGGCATATACATACCGCCACCCTACTCTTGCGCAGACTGCGGCGGCAGTGGCAACCACTGGCCACGCACCATGACATAGCCCGGTACGGCAGAGCCCAACACTGCTGCGTGTGCCGCGTGGTTCACGCCTGTGGATGCAGCGCGGTCAGACGGCCGTGACATGACATGGGCGACGGTCCCATACGACAACAGCGCAATGATGATGGCAGATTTCATGGTAGCCTCCTGCAGGAATAGGCTGGCATATTATCGCCATACACCAGTACACTACAGGTACAATTAATATCATCATATTAGACACTGTATAGGTCAATTCACCATGCCAGTCTCCACCCCTCTGCTCACGCTGAATAGCCACGACGCCATTCCCCTGGTGGAACAGATCGTGGCGGGCATCAAGCAACAGATTGCACAGCGTGTATTACGGAGCGGGGCGCGATTACCCTCCATACGCGACTTTGCGCTACAGCATGGCATCAGCCGCTTTACCGTGGTTGATGCCTATGACCGCCTGGTCGCCTTGGGCTATTTGCTGTCGCGACGCGGCTCGGGTTTTTATGTGGCGCCACTGGCGCAGCCCGAGGCCACGACCAGCCAGCCCTCAGACCTGGCACGCGCGGATGATGTGCTGTGGCTGCTACATAACACCTTTAGAGAGTCGCCTGCCGCCGTGCGGCCGGGCTGTGGCTGGTTACCCGCCGATTGGCTGGATGCCAAAGTGGTGCAAAAGAGCCTGGCGGAGCTGGCACGCAAACCCGGACAGTTTCTCACCAGCTATGGCGATATCCGTGGCTATCTACCCTTACGGCAACAGCTGGCGCAGAAAAACTTAGCCGACAGTGGCATACACGCCGAGCCAGCACAGATTGTGATGACCAATGGTGCTTCGCATGGCCTAGACCTGGTGGCGCGACTGCTGATCAAGCCCGGGGATGTCGTGCTGGTAGATGACCCTGGCTATTACACCCTGTTCGGCCTACTAAAATCGATGGGGGCGCGTATTATGGGCGTCCCGCGTCTGCTCAACGGGCCAGATGTCAGCGTGCTGCATCAATTGCTGCAACAACATCAACCCAAACTGTTTTTCACCAACAGCGTGCTGCATAACCCCACCGGCACCAGCACCAGCCTGGCCGTGGCGCATCAGATGCTACAACTGGCAGAAAAATACGGCCTCATGCTGGTGGAAGACGATATCTATGGCGACTTTCACCCCCAGAATGCCACGCGTCTGGCAGCCCTGGATCAGCTGCAACGGGTCATTTATGTTAGCAGTTACTCCAAAACCATCTCTGCCAGCCTGCGCGTGGGGTTTATTGCCTGCCAGTCCGAGCTGGCCGGACGGTTGCTGGATCTCAAGCTGCTGACCGGACTGACAAGCTCAGAGATCAATCAGCGGGTGATCTACCAGATTTTGGTCGAAGGCCGCTACCGCAAACACATGGAAAAAGTACGGGCACGTTTGGCGGTCAAACGGGGGGAGGTGATTCGGGCACTAGAAGACTGCGGCCTGACCCTGCATACCGAACCGGCGGGCGGCATGTTTGTCTGGGCCAAGCTGGCGGATGGCAAGCAAGCGGCTGAACTGGCCAGTGTGGCCGCCAGGCACAATATTATGCTGGCGCCTGGGCATTTGTTCCGGCCGTATCAGGAACCTTCGTCGTGGTTACGTTTTAATGTTGCGCATTGCGACGAAGCGCAACTGTATACGCTCTTGCGCGGGCGGGGTCTGGACTAACGGTTCACAAACTCGATTTTGGGCACCACGCCAGACAAATCGAGGCGGGTCACACTGGCATAATCGATATGAAAGCGGAACAGCCCTTTAAGCGGCATATTTAGCACATGGGCGATCAAGGCCCGAATCATGCCGCCATGGGTCACTGCCAGCACATGCTTTCCAGCATGGCGTGTCTGCATCTCCTGCAAAAAAGCCACGCCGCGCTGTTGCAAGGCGGCGAACGTTTCACCATTGGGCGGCGCCAACTCGGCATAATTTTGCGCCCAGACATCAAACAGTTCACGTGGGATGTCATTCCATGCCTGCATCTCCCAGTCGCCAAAATGCAGCTCCATGAGCCGCGCATCATGCAGGATATCGCCCATGGCTAAGGCATGCGCCAGCTTGCTACACCGTTGCAATGGGCTAGCATAGATGGCATCCATAGGCGTATGCGCCAGCTTTTGTTGGAGTTGTGACAGCTCGCTGGCGAAATGGATGGAGACATCGATATCACTTTGGCCGTAGCAGACGCCCTCGGCAATCTGCAAACTGGTGTGCCTAACCAAGGTCAGTTTCATCGCGCGCCCTCCCAAAGTAGCAGCCCCAGATAAAACGCGAGTTCCGTCAGCTGCTGCATGGCCCCCAGCGTATCGCCGGTATAGCCTTGCAAGTGCCGCAGAATCAATCGGCGCCACCACACCCCAATGAGCAGCACCGGTAGTGCACTGATCAACCAAAAGCGTAGCGGACTGCTCACCGCTCCGTGCACGCCCAGCATGACACCAAAGCCCAGCCAGCACAGGCTGCCAAACACGGTTGCCCAGATCACATCAGCCTGACTCAGGCGCGTGGCCAAAGGCTTGGACTTACCGGCAAACCTGACATAGTGCGCCGTCGCCATGATATAGACCGCCGCCAACCGACTCAGCGCATGCCCGGCGATGAGGGCAAACGGTAGCAGCCCGGCACTGAGCGCAGACAAGGCCTGAAACTTGAACAGCAATATGCCCACCAGCGCAATGACGCCATAACTGCCTAGCCTAGAATCTTGCATAATTTCCAGCTTGCGCGCTTTATCCATGCCGCCACCCAAGCCATCGGCACTGTCGGCCAGGCCATCTTCATGAAAAGCCCCGGTCAGAAACAGTGTGGCAGCCATGCTACACAACACCGCCAGCGCTGGCGGCAGGCACAGGTGGGCCAGCCACCAACTGATGACAGCCAACAGCCCCACCAACACGCCGACCAGTGGAAAATAACGT
>CAYTIV010000041.1:0-13021 GCA_964437895.1 uncultured Methylotenera sp. | reverse complement strand
ATTTTAACTGAATCCGCAGCCGCATGCGCGCCTGAAACAGGTTTGTTACATTCAGTCGCGGCGATAATAAACGTTAAGGGCGATACTGTTTGTGCTGAAAAGACGAGCAATGCCGTTGCACAGAGGGGTCACGTAAGGCCTTGTGTTTAGTTTGCTGCCCGCGCGTGCGCTTACGCCATGAAACAAAGGAGGCCGGCTTTAGTTGCTGTCGCATCAACGCAATCACCTCAGGCTGACGTAGGCCAAACTGATGTGCGATGGCCTCAAAAGGCGTGCGATCCTCCCAAGCCATTTCAATAATGCGGGAAATATCGCCTTCGGTCAGCAGCATCGCTTGATCCCTGTCCACTTTTGATCTTGCCACTGCCTAAAAAATTCAGCGCGGCTCAAGGGCGCGACGGCCCCTGCATGACCCGCATGGTGTGCACGATGATGCGCAAGATAACGCTCGTAGGCATCATCCCCGGATAATTGGCGTATGCGTTGCCAGACAGACTTCAACATCAATACTCTCCTCTAAATCGCCTGCGTGGCGACGTAAGCAGCCTCACTACTCGGCAGCACGGGTAAACCGGACAGCGCGCGCCTACTCATGCGCACCATATCCAGCACGACCAGCCACAACATCAGTACAAAAAAGACCGTCAGCCATGCATCCAGCTGCTGATTAAAAATCAACTGCGGCGCAACCGCTGCTTTTTCAGGCGGCAATACTCCTGTTGACAACTTTTGTGACAAATCATTCGCTGCCGCAAAAAAACCGACCCGAATATCGCTACTGAAGATTTTTTCATACGCCGCGGTTGTGGTGATCGTGAGCAACCAGGCCAAAGGTAAGCCAGTGATCCAGGCCTTGTTGAGCTTGCCAGACTTGATGAGAATGCCCGTCGCCACCGACAAGGCAATCGCGGCCAGCATCTGGTTAGCAATGCCAAACAGGGGCCACAGAATATTAACCCCTCCATTAGGATCAATCACGCCAATGTAGAGGAAGTAACCCCAGCCCGCGACCACGAGCGCACTGGTCAGAATCACTGAGGGCGTGTAAGAGGTCTCACCGAGCTTGGGGTGCAGATTGCCCAGCATGTCCTGCAACATGAAACGCCCCACCCGCGTGCCAGCATCCAGCGTGGTCAGAATAAAAATGGCCTCAAACATAATGGCAAAGTGGTACCACAAGGCCAACATGTGCTCGCCGAAAACGGTGCCCAGAATACTGGCCATACCGACTGCCAAACTCGGCGCCCCGCCAGTACGCGCAAACAACGTACTCTCACCCATGGCAGAAGCCAGATGCTGCATGTGCTCAACCGTCACCTGATAGCCCCAGCCGCTGATGGTATTTACGGCATCCAGTGCTTCTTTACCTACCACCCCGGCCGGGCTATTAATGGCAAAGTACACACCGGGCTCCAGCACAGTGGCCGCGATCATAGCCATGATGGCGACAAAACTTTCCAGCAACATGGCGCCATAACCAATCATGCGAATATCGCCCTCACTGGTGAGCAGTTTGGGCGTGGTACCGCTGGCAATCAAGGCATGAAAGCCGGAAATAGCCCCGCAGGCGATGGTGATAAATACAAAAGGAAACAGTTTGCCGCCAAAAATAGGGCCGGTGCCATCAATAAATGGCGTGATCGCCGGCATATGAATCTCCGGGCGCAACCAGAGAATGGCAATGGCCAGCATGAGCACCGTTCCCAGTTTCATAAAGGTCGACAGATAGTCTCTGGGGGCTAACAGTAGCCAAACAGGTAATACAGCCGCCGCAAATCCGTAGCCAATCACACTAAAAGCGAGCGGCAAGCCTTCATGATCAAACAGTGCCGCCCATTGTGGGTGGTGATCGACCCATCCGCCCAAACCGACGGACGCGAGTAACAACACCACGCCCAGCACCGAGGCCTCAAGCACACGGCCTGGGCGCAGATAACGCATATACACACCCACCAACATGGCAATGGGAATGGTGGCCGCCACGGTAGAGGTCCCCCATGGACTATGCTTCATGGCATTGACCACCACCAAGCCCAATACGGCGATCAGAATAATCATGATCATAAACGTGCCTATCAGCGCGGCGGTGCCGCCGACAGCGCCGATCTCGTCGCGGGCCATTTGGCCGAGGCTGCGGCCATTACGCCGCGTAGAAAAAAACAAGGTGACCATGTCCTGCACGGCCCCACCCAATACCGCACCAATCAGTATCCACAATGTGCCCGGCAAATAGCCGAATTGTGCAGCCAGCGTTGGCCCAACCAGCGGTCCGGGACCGGCAATCGCTGCAAAATGATGGCCAAAGACCACCCAGCGATGCGTCGGTACGTAATCACGTCCATTGTTGAGTCGCTCAGACGGGGGCGCACGTGTCGCATCCACGCTTAAGACACTGGCAGCAATCCAGGCGGCGTAGAAACGATAACCGATCAGGTAAATACATACCGCAGCAGAAATTAACCATAAGGCATTGAGAGACTCCCCGCGCGCCATGGCCACATGTGCCAGCGCAACAGCCCCCAATGCGGCAAGACTCACCCAGCCTGCACGACTCAAAAACACTTTCATATGATGGCCAACTTCCATGATTTTTATAATGATTTGCACTGTAACAAAAAGGCCGGTGACACGCAAAAACGGTCATCAGAGAAACAGCCCGGCTAGCATGGTGCAATTGCACTGCACTGGTGCACCTGGGTGGTATTTAACGACAGACAACATGGACTAACAATGGCAACAATCTCTTTTTGAATCATCAAGTTACAAGACCATACACGACTGGCACACAGATTGCTGTATCTGTTCAGTCCTTTTTAATTGATGTCCAATGAGAACCGCCACTCCCGCCATGCAAGCCCAACCTTACGCTAGTCCGCGCGCCATTCTGAGTCTGGACGATCAGAAGCTGGTTGATGCGGCCAAAGAGATTTTGATGCACCAACGCGATCTGAGCGAGGAACAAGCTTATACCCTGTTGCGAGAAATGGCCGATAAACGTAAAACAGGCATGGCAGACATTGCATTACAGCTCGTCAACATTACCAAACGGCTGACGGTCTAACCCCACGCGGGTCTAGCCACCAAGATTTTTTAGAGAGAGGCTTGCAGTAAAAAAGAGTTTCGGTATAATGCGCCCTTCGTTGCAAGGCACGGGTGCTTAGCTCAGTTGGTAGAGCGTCGCCCTTACAAGGCGAATGTCAGCGGTTCGACCCCGTTAGCACCCACCACCTCCCCTGCCTTCATCATTCAAATCAATCCCCGCTCCGCAAATGAAAACGTGTCTTGTCTGGCGACAATCACATGATCCAGTACGCGCACATCTACCATCGTTAATGCCGCTTTAAGCGTATGCGTCAATTGCTCGTCTACGTGACTCGGCACCGCTACACCCCCCGGATGATTGTGACTCAGAATAAGGGCTGCCGCATTCAAGCTCAACGCACGTTTGACAACCTCGCGCGGATAGACGCTGGTTTGCATCAAGGTGCCTTCAAATAAAGTTTCATAAGCAATCAGGCGATTTTGCGCATCCAGAAACAGGATGCCGAATACTTCACGTTGCAGATGCCCCAGCTGCAATTGCAAATAATGCTTCACCTGCTCGGGCGCTTTAAAGCTGTCACTGTGCTTTAGGCACTCACCCAACGCACGTTTACTCATCTCTAGCACCGCTTGCAGCTGGCAGAACTTGCTCACCCCCATCCCCGAGATAGCCGTCATCTGGCGCAATTCCGCCGAAAAGATACCATTCAGACTTTGAAAGTGTTGCAATAACTCCCGCGCCAAATCCACCGCACTCTTGCCTGGCGTCCCCACGCGCAAAAAGATGGCTAGCAACTCAGCATCAGACAGCGCCGCTGCCCCCATGCGCAACAGTTTCTCGCGAGGCCGCTCCTGTAACGGCCAATCTGTAATTGCCATACGCCTCCTTTGTTAAGGTAGCTACTCTGACCAGCCAATCTCTCGTGCCGTTGGCCGGCCGATGATCACCTCATCTAAGCCTCTTGCCATACGCGCTTTGGCTGGCGTTTTTGGAATCTTCCCAGCCATCAACTCTGCTTTAGACTGTGGATACAGCGGCTGCACATAAGGCTCTGCATAGCCTTGCGGAAACAGGGGCAAACCGGTGCGCAAATCATACTTATCCGTCGCACTGAGCGTGTGCAGTAGCTCATGAGCCACAATCACCGTATTCGTGGCGTGATTTTTTTCGTCAGCAAACAGATTAACCCGACCAATGCGCCCTTTGTGCAAGGCGGTGGAATGCCTCAAATGTGGATGTTGCGCAGGATCATAATAAAGCAGATATAAGCGGATATCGACAGGCCGCCCGATATCCGGCTGATGGCACCAGCCAAACCATCTGAACTTGAGGCTCCAGGCCATGATATCCAGCCAGTGACTATCCAGCGCAGGTGGCGGCTCCGGCACCTCCATCACTCGTGGCCCCAGATAAAAGGAGACAGGACGACGTAAGGCCAGGTGATACCTGAGGGCCTCTTGCGAAAAAAAACGATCCAAGACTTCGAAGTCTTGCGCATGTAACTGGCTGATATAGGCATCCACCACCGGCGACGCATCGGCGTTCACCGGGTACAAAGCCACATTGAGTGGGGTACGCCATTGCGATAGCCGGTATTCTTGCCATACCTGCATCAGCGCCGTCAGCACAACCACCACCCAAAAAATCATTCTGACGACTTTGATCATGCCCCCACCCCTTTTGAGTCATGTTAACATTTTTTAAGAATGCTGCGCAGAAGCAGATCATGGTCATGCGTCATTACGTCAGTTAAAATGCTCGCATGATCCCTACCCCTGCTTCCTTTCATTTACTACTCGGTGTCACCGGCGGCATCGCCGCATACAAAACCGCAGAGCTGGTGCGCCTGCTGGTGAAACAGGGCCATAGCGTACAAGTGGTGATGACAGAAGCTGCAACGCACTTTATCACGCCAACCACCCTACAAGCGCTCTCTGGCCGCCCGGTTTTTGTTGACAGCTGGGATCAGCGTATTGCCAACGGCATGCCCCACATCGAACTCAGCCGACAAGCCGATGCCATTCTGGTTGCCCCGGCGAGTGCAGACTTTCTCGCCAAGCTGACGCATGGGTTTGCCAATGATTTACTCTCAACTCTATGCCTTGCGCGTGAGTGCCCACTACTAGTTGCGCCCGCAATGAACAAACAAATGTGGGAGAATCCATCCACCCAGCGCAATGTGACGCAGCTCCTGCAAGATGGTATCAGCGTATTGGGGCCAGACAGCGGCGAACAAGCCTGTGGCGAGATTGGCCAAGGCAGAATGCTGGAGCCCGAAGCCTTATTAGAGGCGCTTGAAAGCTTTTTCACGCCCAAGCTGTTGTCAGGAAAAAAAATCATGATTACTGCCGGCGCTACTATGGAAATGTTAGATCCCGTCCGCGGAATCACCAATATTAGCAGTGGCAAAATGGGCGCAGCGTTAGCAAAAATGGCCACGCGCATGGGTGCCGAAGTCACGTTGATTTATGGTCACATGCAGATTGCAAGGCCAGAAGTCAGCCGGGCCTATCATGCTAGCAGCGCGGATGACATGTATCAGACAGTGATGCAGCACATCGGCCAACAGGATGTATTTATCGGTGTCGCTGCAGTTGCCGATTACAAACCCACGACGCCCGCGATACAAAAGATCAAGAAAAGTGAGCAAATACTTACTATTGAATTAGTTAAAAATAAAGACATTCTTGCAGATGTTGCCTCACTACCCAATGCCCCTTACTGTGTCGGCTTTGCTGCTGAGTCTGAGCAGGTGCTGGAGTACGCGCGTGCAAAACGCCTAGCCAAACGCATCCCCATGATTGTTGCCAACCATGCCAACACTGCCATGGGCAGCGATCAAAACACAGTTACTATCATTGATGCCAGCGGCGAACATACGCTAGAGACAGATGAAAAAATTAACATTGCATTCAAGCTCTTAACACAGCTTATCAGCCAACTTAACCCAAGTTAAACAGCTGCTGGCTTTTTCAGTATTTTCATGAAAATACTGAGTAGGCTTTACTGACAGCCAGCTTACAATCGCGCCATTCTTTTTTATGCTTCTTAGAGAACGACTATGCGCGCTTTACGCCTTACCCCTTTAACCATCGCTATTGCGACCGCTTTCAGCACACCCATGGTCGCATTCGCCGATGGCGATACCACTCTCACGTTATCTCCAGTCGTCGTCACTGCTACGCGCCAAGCCCAAAACAGTTTTGACCTGCCTGTAGCCATTGATGTCGTTGAGCAAAAGAACATCAAAGATGGTCAGTTGCAAATGAACTTGTCTGAAAGTCTGATCCGCGTACCCGGCATTACCGCGCAGAGCAGAACACAACAGGCACAAGACCCGCAGATTTCAAGCCGCGGCTTCGGCTCACGTTCGTCTTTTGGCGTTCGCGGTGTACGTGTGTATGTTGATGGCATTCCACTGACCATGCCAGACGGTCAGGGCCAGCCAGGGGTGGTTGATCTCGCCTCGATTAAGAGCATTGAAGTAATGCGAGGTCCGTTCTCATCACTGTATGGGAACTCATCCGGCGGTGTGATTCAGATGCTTACCCAAGATGCCCCCTCGAGCCCAACTGTTGGCGCAACCACGATGTTTGGAAGCTACGACACCAAACGTAATGTGCTTGAAGCTGCGGGGCAATTGGAAGGCCTTGAATACATGCTCAATGTATCCAATTATGAATCTGATGGCTATCGCGCTAACAGCTCAAGCAATAAACAAATGGCCACTGCCAAGTTCAAATTCAAGCTGAACGAAGATACAAAAGTCACTGCTCTAGTCAACTGGTTCGACCAAGAGGCGCAAGACCCTCTCGGTCTGGATCGTAGAAGAGCCTTTTCGAGTTCAACACGCAACGATGTAGTGCCCGCAGCGCTGTTTGCAAATACCAGTGTTAAGCGTGACCACACACAAGTAGGCTTCAATATTGAGTATGCGCTCAATGAGAATAACAAAATCAGCTTGATTCCTTATGTTGGCACCCGTCGCAATGCACAAATTCTGACCACCACAGCCACTGCCACTACCTTGGCTGGAACCAGTGCTCGCTTAAGTCAGATTGAGCGCTCGTTTTATGGGTCAGACCTGAGGTGGGACAACAATGGCGCGCTGGGTAGCATGCCATACAACATTGCGTTGGGTCTGACGTATGGCAAATCTTCCGATGACCGCTTGGACACCAACGTGTTGGTCTCGGGCAATTCGAATCCTGCCAACCCATTAAATCGCAACGAAGAAAACATTTCCAGCAACTTTGACCAATACGTGCAAGGCCGGTTGAGCGTTTCACCTACTGTCGACATCCATGCTGGCGCAAGACATACGAAGGTAAAACTGGAGGTCAACGATCGTTTTCTGACCGCCGGAAGCCCTGGCCAGGGAAACAACAGCGGCTCAGTCGAATATCAGAAAACGACCCCTGTCGTAGGCGTTATCTGGAAAACGACTGAAACGCTCAATCTGTATGCAAACTTTGGTAAAGGCTTTGAGACACCTACTTTTATTGAAGCCGCGTTTGACACAGTCACTGCCAACGTTGCGAGCAAACCCAACCTCTCGCTCAAAGCTGCTGAAAGCCGCAATATTGAGATTGGCGCCAAAGCATTTATTACTGACAATATTCGTGCGAATCTGACTTTGTTTAGAGTCGACACGGACAATGAAATTGTTACTCGTCAAACCGTAGCGGGTCGTTCTAGCTATCAAAATGCAGGACAGACCAAACGTACAGGGGCAGAAGCATCCATAGACGCGGCTTTTGACAACAACCTCAGCTTGTTTGCTTCATACACTTTGCTCAATGCCAAATTTGAGGATCCATTTGTCACAGTCATAAATGCAGGTGGCACCACTGGCACCGTAAACGCTGGCAATCGCATTCCGGGCACATACAAGTCTCAAATTTATGGTGAGGTGGCATGGAAATACCCAACATTGGGCTTCTTCTCCGCACTGGAAGGCAGACACAACAGTGAAGTGTACGTGAACGACATCAATACCGACAAAGCCCCGTCTTACACCATTTTCAACCTCAGAACAGGGTTTGAGCAGAACGTGAGTAACTGGCGCTTTAAAGAGTATGTACGCATCGAGAACATTACTGACAAGGAATATATAGGCTCAGTACGCGTGAACGATGGCAATGCCTTATTCTTTGAACCCGGCGCAGGCCGCAATTACCTGATCGGTCTCAACGCGCAATACAAGTTCTAAATTTGCGCACCATCACAAAAAGCCAGCGACCGCTGGCTTTTTTATTGAAAACTGATGATCACAATAAGTGATTTTCAGGTGTATTTCGTGTTTAATAGCGCAATATTTTTTGGAGTGTGCCATGTCGATTACCGTAGACCTGAAGATTCTAGACCCTCGCTTGCATCACATGATGCCTAGCTATGCGACCCCAGGGTCGGCTGGCCTCGACTTGCGTGCGTGTATTGAGCACACACAAACTATACAGCCCGGTGAAACCATCATGATTCCTACTGGCATGGCTATCCATATTGACAACACTTATTACGCAGCCATGATTCTGCCCCGCTCCGGCCTAGGCCATAAGCACGGCATCGTGTTGGGTAATCTGGTGGGGCTGATTGACTCAGACTATCAGGGCCAGCTGTTGGTCTCATGCTGGAATCGCAGCAAAGAGCCGTTCATCCTCAACCCGATGGAGCGTGTCGCCCAGATGGTCATTGTGCCGGTAGTACAGGCAGATTTTCATATTGTGGACGAATTTACAAGCAGCGAACGCGGTGAAGGCGGCTTTGGCAGCACGGGCAAACACTAATTGTTTGAAAAATTGCAATAATTGCTTGATTAGTGGATACATTTCAATCTATAATCTCGCTCTTTCTGAAAAGATAAAAGTATTTGGAGATAACCATGGCACGTGTATGTCAGGTAACCGGTAAAAAACCAATGGTGGGCAACAATGTTTCTCACGCACAAAACAAAACAAGACGTCGTTTCTTGCCTAACTTGCAAAACCGTAAGTTTTGGGTTGAGAGCGAAAACCGCTGGGTAAGCCTGCGTATTACCAACGCTGCTTTGCGTACGATCGACAAAAATGGTATCGACGCTGTGTTGGCTGATTTGCGCGCTGCTGGCGAAAAAATCTAACTCTCGACATTAGTCGACAAAGGACAAGATCATGCGTGAAAAAATCAAATTGGAATCTAGTGCTGGTACAGGTCATTTCTATACCACAACTAAAAACAAACGTACGATGCCTGAAAAAATGGAGATCAAGAAGTTTGATCCCGTTGCTCGCAAGCACGTAATGTACAAAGAAACAAAGCTGAAGTAATTCAGACTGTTTCAAAAAAAGCCTGCATATGCAGGCTTTTTTATTGTCCGTTATTCACATATACCCAATTCACAAGCACCCCTCTCCTTTAGGTCCACCAAGCCATGCCCGCAACCACTGCAGCATTGGCCAAGCGAATTTATTTTGGGTTGAATTTAAGGAAGGTACAAAAAGTAGGCGCAGGAAAATGACTGCAAATGGACGGCTCAACGCAGCACGCAGAACATCAGCAGCGCGCCACCATCACAAGTAGGGCACTATACAGCCTGATTTTAAGCGCCTGGGGCGGAAATAATACGAATGTCGCGCTGTGGGTATGGGATCTGAATGTTTTGCGCTTTAAAACGCTGCCAAACTGCATAGTAGATCTCGCTTTGCAGCTTCGCTGACCCCTCCTCTGGGTCAGCCACCCATACGGAAAGCAGTAAATCGATGCCGCTCTCACCAAAGGCTTTGATAATGACATCCACGGCCGAGGCATCCTTCATGGTGCGCTGATGCGACAAACCAATCTCGCGCAAAATCTCCATGGCAACATCCAAGTCACTATCATACGAAATCTGAATGGGAATCGGTATTTTGGCCTTGTGTGCTGCCGAGGTGTGGTTGATCACAACATCGGTAATCATCGTCTCATTAGGAATGATGACCTCTGTGCCATCCAGCTTACGCAAAATCATATAGCGAGACCGCAATTCTTTAACGATGCCGTAATGGCTGCTGATAGTGACGATATCGCCCATGTGCAAGGATTTGTCCATCAGAATAATGAAGCCACTGACATAGTTGCTGGCAATTTTTTGCAGACCAAAGCCAAGCCCCACCCCTAACGCACCGCCAAACACGGATAACATGGTGATATCGATGCCAACAGCAGCCATAGACATGAGTACGGCAATCACGATGGCGACCATACGGACCAGCTTGACCATAATCACGCGCCAATTGCTATTGATATTGGTCGAGGCCATCAGCCGCAGCTCTATCATGCGACTGAGCCACAAGGCGACCAGCATGGTGAACACCACGGTCAAGGCGCCCTGAATCAGCAGTAACAGATTGAGTTTTTGCTTGCCGGCAGTAAATTGCACGTCCTCAAGGATGTTTAATGCAGGATCCAGAAAACCACTGATATGCAATGCCACGGCCACCCATACCGTCCAGGCGATGACGCGTTCAAATGAATGCAACCAAGCGCTGGGTGAAAACACATAGCGCAATACATACACCAGGCTGCGAATAATCACCATCGCCAGCAACATGCGTGCAGCCAAGCGAATAAACCCCACATGCATCCAGTGTTGTAACGAGTAACGCGCAATGACTAATAGCAAAAAAGCCACAAAGGGGAAGAACAGTCGCTCGATACCGCCCAGCAACATCTTATAGACGGTATTAACCCGACCAGCGGCAATTTGCTTACGTAAATGTAGATTTAAAAGGCCGCTAATCGCCAGCACCACACCGACCACGAACAATTGCCACAAGGCGGAAACCGTACTCAGATCCTGTACGACTTCTTTCCATAACAGGTTAATATCGTTATCCATAAGCGTTTCTTAAAGCAGGAAAATGGTTGCAAGACCGAGGAAAATCAGGAAACCGCCACTATCAGTAATGGCCGTAATCAGAACACTGGAGCCCACAGCAGGATCTCTATCCAGCTTGTTCATCACTAATGGAATGGTGACACCAATAATTGCCGCTAGTAGCAGATTGAGTGTCATCGCCGCCATCATAACCAGCCCCAGTGCCGCACTATGATAGAGCCAGAAGGCAACCAGCCCGAGCACCCCGCCCCACAACAAACCGTTGAGAAGCGCAACGCCCATCTCTTTTTGAAGCAATGATTTCATGTGATAGCCGGAGATCTGACCCAAGGCCAGGCCACGTACAATCATGGTGGTGGTCTGATTGCCAGAGTTACCACCAATACCCGCCACGATGGGCATCAGCGCAGCCAACGCCACGATTTTCTCGATACTACCCTCAAACAGACCAATCACGCGGGATGCCACCAGCGCGGTCACTAGGTTAATGGCTAGCCACGCCCAACGGTTTTGTACTGATTTCCAGATGGAGGCAAAAAAGTCTTCTTCTTCACGCAAACCGGCCAGCGACAACATGTCCGCTTCGGCTTCTTCACGAATGATATCCATCACGGTATCTACGGTGATGCGCCCAACCAGCTTGCGATTGTTATCCACCACAGGTGCCGTAACCAAATCGTAACGCTCGAAAGCCATGGCAGCCTGATCTGCCATGTCTTCAGGATGGAAAACTACAGCATCGGTGGACATAATGTCGCCCACTTTGGTTTCGGGATCGTTGAGGATAATACGCTTGAGCGGCAAGACGCCCTGCAAGATATCATCGCGATTGATTACGAACAGCTTATCCGTGTGATCTGGAAACTTTGGTAATCTGCGCAAATAGCGCAAGACCACTTCCAACGTGATGTCATCACGAATCGTCACGATATCAAAGTCCATGATGGCGCCAACGGTGTCATCTGGATAAGACAGTGCAGACTGTAAGCGCTCACGGTGTTGCGTGTCCAGACTATAGAGCAGGTCTTGCAACACGTCTTTAGGTAAGTCTGGCGCCAAATCGGCCAGCTCATCAGTATCCAGTTGTTCAGCAGCCGCCAGCAGCTCTTCACTGTCCATGTCTGCGATCAGCGTTTGCCGAACAGCATCCGACACTTCAAGCAGAATCTCACCATCGCGCTCAGCCTTCACCAACTCCCAGACCATCAAACGGTCATCGAGCGGTAACGACTCAAGAATATAGGCTACGTCGGCAGGGTGTAATTGATCTAACTTATGCTGCAGGACACTCAGATTCTGCTTGTGCACGATATTTTCAACCAGGTCATGGTTGGGCATATCCTGCTTATGTACGACGTGCTCAACAAGCTTGTGCTTATCCAACAAATGAATCACCTGTTGCAGAGTTTCACCCAGGCTATCCTTGCCTTCGGTCACTTTTTCGTCGTGTTCGTGAATTTCTGTCATGCATGATTCCAATGTTGAGCAGTGGGTTTGCTTTTGCAGGTATTATTGTACAAAGCGTTGATGACACTACCTAGAGTTTTATGCAAAAGCCGTTGATATTATTAGGCACCCAAGGCTGCCACCTGTGTGAACAAGCAGAGCACCTGTTGCAATCCAAGCAGTGGCCCTATGAGTATGTAGACATCATAGACCATGAAAACTTACTCACCGACTATGGCCAGCATATTCCGGTGCTGTTGCTGGGAGGGCTAGAAAGCGACAAGAAACTATTTTGGCCATTTAATGCGGAGCAACTCGGAGCCTGGCACAACAGCTAAAGTATAGACAATAAAAAAGCCAGCTTAAGCTGGCTTTTTTACATCTGTATCAGAGATTATTCTGCTGTTGGGACTTCAGCGACTTCTGGACGGTCTACCAGTTCAACAAAAGCCATAGGTGCATTGTCGCCATTACGGAAACCGCACTTCAAAATACGCAAGTAACCACCATTGCGTGCATTGTAACGTGGGCCCAGTTCACCGAACAATTTGCCAACGATATCACGATCACGCAAACGGCTGAACGCCAGACGACGGTTTGCCAGAGTCGGTGTTTTACCCAGAGTGATCAGAGGCTCAGCGTATTTACGCAGCTCTTTTGCTTTTGGCAAAGTTGTT
>CAYTIV010000040.1:0-13129 GCA_964437895.1 uncultured Methylotenera sp. | reverse complement strand
AGCGATTGATTCATTGATTTGATAACTTAAAAGTCAAAATTTGGTCGCCCTGCTTAAAGCCAAACAGTGAGTTGCCGCCACTGACGACGGCGATATATTGCTGGCCTGCTACCTGATAGGTAATCGGCGGGGCATTCACGCCAAACGCTGACTGGTACTGCCACAATACCTGGCCAGTTTTGCTTTCAAAGGCACTAAATTTGCCATTGCCCTCACCGCAAAATAACAGGCCGCCTGCTGTTGCCAGTACGCCACCGACTAATGGCTGTTCTGTTTTATGCTGCCAAGTAATGGCACCTGAGCTTAAATTAATGGCGCTCAAAACGCCCCATCTGGGATCATCTGTTGGTTCACTGGCGGCATAGCGCATCGGTTTTTCACCTGGATTCACGGGTGTTTCGTGCACAGTGTATTTGATCGGGCTGTGCATGGCGGCAACAAACACGCGCTGCTGCTGCTCATCCAGACTGACTGGCGACCAGTTTGAGCCGCCAAGGATGCCTGGGTAGACAACCGTACCTTCTGCGCTCGGTCTTTTAAACAGATTATGCTGCGGGACAAACGGCTCAGATTTGCTTAAAAACTGACCGGAGCGACGATCGTGAATGTAAAACCACCCTGTTTTGCTGGCTTGGCCAACGGCGGGGATAGTTTTTCCGTGATGGCTGTAATTAAACAACACTGGTGGGCTGGCCAGATCGTAGCCCCACAAGTCATGGGGTACTTGTTGGTAATGCCACTTGTATTTGCCGGTCTCGGTATCAAGTGCGACCAGCGAGACGGTGTAAAGATTATCCCCAGGTCTGGACACATCATTCATCTGTGGTGATGGATTGCCCGTACCAAAATAGAGGGTGTGCGTGTCAGCATCAATCGCCGGTGTACTCCAAGCAGAGCCGCCACCAAAGCGGGCGGCATCCGGATAGTCTTTCATGGCTACTTGCTCGGAAGCCACATCTCGATCAAATTGATTGCCATCCGCAGTACGTGTGGTGAACTGCCCTTCCCATCCTTGGGCTGGAATGGTGTCGAATTGCCATACCTGATGACCATCATTCACATCAAACGCTGCCAGAAAACCTGGGCGACCATAACGACCCGTCACACCGATCACCGCGCCCAAGGGCGCATCACTGCGAGGATTGTCGATATGAAGACCGTAGCCAACCCCGGTAATGCCTATCATCACCTTATGATTAAAGACAACCGGTGCCATGGCGATGCCTACGCCTGTTCCGCCAGTCACTTTGCGCGTTTTGTTGGGGTCATCACCACTCAACGCTTCTTGGTGTTCAGTATTGACTTGCGTGCCTGCGACATCAATATCCCATAGTTTGGCGCCTGTGCGCACATCCAGCGCGATCAATCTGGCATCTACGGTCCCCATGAATACCTTACCTTCCGCCACGGCGACCCCGCGATTCGCTGGGCCGCAACACATTGGCCAATCGGCTTTGCGATCATGCGTGTATTTCCATAGCTGTTTGCCTGTGACTGCATCGAGTGCCAACACGTGATTAAAAGGCAAACTAACATACATGATGCCATCCACCACAATGGGCGTAGCCTGAAAAGTCGCTTTGACGCCGGTTTCTACCGTCCATGCGGGTTGTAAATGATTCACGTTGCTACGATTAATCTGTGTCAGCGCTGAAAATCGCTGTGCTTGCAGGTTCAATCCGTAACTCGGCCAGTCGTTGCTAGGCAATGAAGCCTCTGTAGTGTGGGGCAGATGAGTACAACCTGCCAACACACTTGGCAATACCATAAGGGTAATAGAAGTGTGCAAACGTTTAAGCATGATGGATATCTGAGTTTATGACTATACAGGTTAGTATACACCTAAAAAGATTTACTCAAAATCACGACCCTGGTTTAGCAAAGAACAGATATTGGTTATAAATTTATTGATTCATTCATGAACTAAATATGATGGCGATAGACATACACAGCAATAATAATGAAAGTCATTAAAGTATCATGGCAAACTCCACTACTTTTGCACTTAATCTTGCTGAAAAAGGCCTTCTTCCGGATTGTGTTATTCGAAAAGGAATACGCGCATTGTGCGAAACCAGACTGGCAGAGATTGCTGAGAATGACTGTGAACAGGCACAGTTCAAGCTTCAGCAATTTATTCAAGCAATGTCCAGAGCCGAAATTGCGCCATTACCAGAGAAAGCCAACGCACAACACTACGAGATCCCTGCGGCGTTTTATGACTATTGCCTAGGTGAACACCGAAAATACAGCAGTTGTTTTTGGATGCCTGAAACGCGTAGCTTGGATGAAGCGGAACATATTGCCCTCGCCCAAACTTGTGCCCATGCGCGGCTACAAGACGGCCAAACTATTTTAGAACTAGGCTGCGGCTGGGGTTCATTGACGTTGTGGATGGCCAGTCATTACCCCAAAGCCATGATTACAGGCGTCTCAAACTCTGCCTCACAGCGTGCATATATACTGGAGCAAGCAAGGGCAAGAGGTTTAAGCAATATTCAAATCATTACCGCCGATATGAATGTGTTTGATACTGATGAGACTTTCGACCGTATTGTATCGGTTGAGATGTTTGAACACATGCGCAACTATCAGAGGCTTTATGGAAACGTAGCGCGTTGGCTAAAGCCGCATGGCTTATTTTTCAAGCATATCTTTGTGCATAGGTACACGCCCTACACTTTTGATGTCAAATCTGAGGATGACTGGATGAGTCAGTACTTTTTCAGTGGCGGCATGATGCCTAGCGATGACTTGCCTTTGCATTTTCAGGACCATCTCAAACTCGTCGATAAATGGCGCTGGAATGGCAGCCACTATGAGAAAACGGCTAATGCATGGTTAGCCAACATGGATCAAAACCATCAGGCCTTAACGCCCATTCTCAAAAGCATCTACGGCGAACAGGATGCAGAAATGTGGCGGCAGCGCTGGCGCATCTTTTTTATGGCCTGCGCAGAATTATTCGGCTACAACCTAGGGCAAACGTGGTGGGTCAGCCATTATCTGTTTTCGAAAAGATAGATAATCAACATTCAATATGAATTTTAATCCTATGATTATATTTAATATTGTCTCTTTCCAGGTGCTGTGGTGGCTATGTGTACTCTCAGCAAAACCCGCCATGAGCATATTCGCAATTTTAGTGGTCTTGCTGTACACCCTCGCCCACTTGCGCTGGGTAGAGGGCTGGCAACAAACATTGCCACTGCTTTTGACGGCAATGATCGGTACACTATTTGACCAGTTTGGCTATTGGATGGGCTGGATCAGTTTTCCTTTTGCAGATCCGCTGAGTCCTTTTATACCCGGTTGGATGGCCGCACTTTGGTTGGCTTTTGCCTCAACCTTGAATGTCAGCCTCGCATGGCTGCAGCCAAAGCCAGTCTTATCTGCCCTGCTGGGCGCGCTGTTCGGCCCACTGACCTATTGGTGCGTGGCAAAGCTGGGCATGATCATACTGCCCTCCTCAGCCCTTAGTTTGTTTTGGTTTGCGGCAGAATGGGCAATCCTAATGCCGACGCTATTATTGATTCGCGTGTATTTCAACCAAGCGCAAGGAGTGGCTCAAGCATGATTTTCTTCTATGCACTGATCGCCATCACCGGTTTTGCACTCAGTGGCTGGCTACTGAGTTTTGTCACACGCCACTACAGCCACGTTGATAGTATGTGGAGCCTGTTTTTCGCCATCACATGTTATGTAACGCTTTTATTCACTGATACCTTTGCTACGCGCAGTTTAGTCATCACCGTAGCGGTGACGTTGTGGGCGCTTCGCCTCAGTCTGTTTCTTACCTGGCGCAACTGGGGTAAAGAAGACTATCGCTACGAGACCATCAAACAAAACAATGCGCCACATTTTTGGTTCAAGAGTCTGTACATCGTTTTTGGCTTTCAGGCGCTGTTGGCCTGGATTATTTCGTATCCGCTATACATCGCTATTCATAGCGTGGCAGCCTTGAACTGGATGGACCTAGTGGGCCTGGTGCTTTTTATCGTTGGCTTTTACTGGGAGGTGCTGGCAGATGTTCAGCTCATGCGTTTCAAGCAGCAGCCAGATCACCAAGGCAAAGTACTTAAAACCGGATTATGGCGCTACAGCCGGCATCCCAATTATTTTGGTGAGTGTCTTATTTGGTGGGGATTTGCTTTCATAGCGGCGGCGACTGGCCATGAATGGGGATGGTTTTCGCCGGTACTGATGACGTTTTTGCTGCTTAAAGTCAGTGGCGTAAAACTCATGGAAAGCACCATACATGAACGCAGACCTGAATATGCAGAGTATGTGCGCACGACAAACGCTTTTATTCCAGGGTTGCCTAAGCAATGAGGTGCCGGCTATCTTCCTTTCTGAGAGTGCTTTTGGCGGTAAGCTTTTTGTACTCGCAAGCTGTGCAGGCCAAACAATGGGCGTTTGAGGTCTGGCTTGATCAGCAAAAAATTGGCACACATACCTTCGAGTTGTCGCAAGATAGGTTGTTTAGCCGCGCTAATTTCAAAGTCAAATTCCTGTTTATCAACGCCTACAGTTACTTGCACAGCGCTGATGAGCAGTGGGATCAGGGCTGCCTGGCACAACTAACCGCGCACACAGAAGAGAACAAAGAAATCACCGATGTGGTGGGCAAGCTCGAGGCAACGCAGTTCAGCATTGAGAAAAACAGAAGCAGGCAACCCTCTCTGCCCGCCTGCGTCATGACGTTTGCTTATTGGAACCCTGAGATATTAAAGCAGGCCCGTTTATTGAACCCACAAAATGCAGAGTATCTTGATGTGACTGTTGTCGATGAAGGCAACAGTCAGCTGGTGGTCAAAGGTCAAACCATAGATACTCATCAGTACAGACTCACCGGACGATACAAAGGTAAAGATAAACTCAAAATCACACTATGGTATGACCAAAATAAGGATTGGGTGGCGTTGGAATCGATCACACCAGAGGGTTACAAGGTTATATATAAACTCATTTAATCAATATGTTAAAAAAACTTCTAAAAGTCATTTCTATTTTAACCATGTTTACTCTCAACGCTTGTCAGTCTGTCGCACCCGTTCCCAAAATGCAGCAGGTCGATCTCGATCGCTTTATGGGGCCATGGTATGTCATTGCCGCCATCCCGACCTTGATTGAAAAGGATCCTTATAATCCAATTGAACACTATCAAAAAAATGCGGATGGCAGTATTGCAACGACTTTTACCTTTCGGCAAGGCGCGTTTGATGGCCCGCTTAAACGCTATCAGCCGACCGGGTACGTGGTTCCTGGCACGGGGAATGCTGAGTGGGGCATGCAATTTTTATGGCCATTCAAATCTGAGTACTTGATTGCTTTTGTTGATCAAGATTATCAGCACACCATCATTGCCCGAAACAAACGAGACTATGTCTGGCTGATGTCTCGCCAGCCACACATGGACGACGCCACCTACCAGACCATGGTGTCCAAAATTGCTGAAATGGGTTACAACATCGAAAAACTAAAGCGTTTTCCGCATCAATAAAAAATACGTTGTACATAAGCCAGCCATGAGATCTGGCCAGTTGAGAGAGAGGGTGTTACATGCAACAAATGAGAGAGGGCCTGCTTTGGCGCGTGATTGGCTGGCTGGATAATCATAATTATCAGCCACCTGCGAATGCCAACGCTGAAAGCATAGACTGGTGGCGTGTGCTGCCATTTGTGGCGTTGCATGCAGCGATATTGGCCTTGTTTTGGGTTGGTTGGAGCCCGTTTGCCATTGTGTTTGCCATTGGCATGTATGTGCTGCGCATGTTTGCGATTACGGCGTTTTATCATCGCTATTTTGCCCACAAAACCTTCCAGACCTCACGCGCTGCTCAGTTTGCTTTTGCTTTACTGGGCGCAACAGCGGTTCAGCGTGGCCCTTTGTGGTGGGCGGCACATCATCGCAGCCATCATGTACATGCTGATCAGCCCGAAGATGTGCACTCCCCATATCAACATGGATTGCTCTGGAGTCATTTTGGCTGGTTTTTGAGTCATGCCAATTTCAAAACGCAGCATGAACGGGTGCGAGAGCTCACCCAATACCGCGAGCTGTGCTGGTTAGATCGTTTTGATAGTCTGGTGCCTGTCGTTCTGGCCGTGGCTATTTATGGGTTGGGAGAGCTGCTGCACGCGACGGCGCCCGCCCTACAAACCAATGGCTGGCAACTGCTGGTATGGGGTTTTGTCATCTCCACCATCGCTTTGTATCATGCCACGTTTTGCGTCAACTCTCTGGCCCATGTATGGGGCCAACGCCGTTACGCCACGCGTGACCAGAGTCGTAACAACTGGTTGATCGCGATATTGACCCTAGGCGAAGGCTGGCACAACAACCACCATCATTTTCCCGGATCGGTGAAACAGGGTTTTTACTGGTGGGAAATTGACTTTACCTATTACGGACTCAAGCTGTTGGCCGCACTCGGCATCATCTGGAACCTGAAAACGGTACCCCTCGATATTCGCAATCAGCATGGCAAACCAGGGGTTAAGTCATGAGATTGAATATCGCCATTATTGGCGGCGGTATTGCTGGCAATACCCTCGCCTACCATCTGCACAAGCAGCATCAAATCACACTGTATGAGGCCAATGATTACCTGGGTGGGCATACCCATACCCACCAGATTGCTATCGCGGGTGAGTCGCATGCGGTAGATACCGGCTTCATTGTCTTTAATGACAAGACTTACCCTGAGTTTGAGCGCATGCTCAAAGAAGCTGGCGTTGCCTGGCGCGATAGCCAAATGAGCTTTAGTGTTCGTAACGAAGTCACTGGGCTCGAATACAACGGCACTACGCTAAACAGTCTGTTTGCCCAAAGACGCAATCTGTTTTCACCCCGCTTTTATCGCATGGTGCGAGACATAATAAGGTTTAACAAAGAGTCGCTAGAATTGTTGGCCCCAGGCCAAGAAATTGCTTTGGGTGAATACCTGCGTCAGAAAAACTACTCAGCCGCGTTTATCCGTGACTACATCGTGCCCATGGGCGCAGCCATCTGGTCAACCGATGCCGAGCAGATGTTGCAGTTCCCTGCCCGTTTTTTTGTGCGCTTCTTTCACCATCATGGCATGCTTACCATAGACCAACGCCCACAGTGGCGCACCATTTGTGGTGGCTCAGCCAGCTATCTTGAAAGGCTCACACTGGGTTATCGAGACCGCATACAACTCAATAGCCAGATCACCTCAGTCACACGCGATCGCGATGGTGTCACCATTACCACCGCCCAAGGGAAGCAAACGCAGTATGACTTTGTGTTTTTTGCTTGCCACAGTGATGAAGCTCTGCGTATTCTGGGGGCGCATGCCACTGAAGCGGAGCAGGCAATCTTGGGCGCGATGCCGTATCAGGATAACACTGTGATTCTGCACACCGATCGTCGCCTCATGCCCCAAAGAAAGTTGGCTTGGGCGGCATGGAACTACCATGTGACAGCACGCCCCACAGGCAAGGTGCAAGTCACTTACAACATGAATATCCTGCAAGGTATACGCTCTGCGGAGCCATTATTAGTGACTCTGAATTACACCGAAGCGATAGACCCTGCGCGCATACTCAAAACCATGCACTACCGACATCCCTTGTATACGCTGGAAGCCGCGCAGGCGCAGGCGCGACACGCTGAAATCAGTGGTCATCATCGTACCGCCTATGCCGGCGCTTACTGGCGCAATGGTTTCCATGAAGATGGCGTCGTCAGCGCACTGGACGCCATTAGCCATTTCGAGCGAGCCGTGTCATGAACAACGCCCCTCAGATGCCGTCCGTGACGCATAGCGGCATTTATACGGGCTGGGTCAGCCATCAGCGGCTCGAGCCACGCTTACATGGCTTCAAGTATCAGTTGTTCATGCTGTATCTAGACCTTGAAGAGTTGCCACATTTATTTAAAAACAATAAATTATGGTCATATCTTAAAGTTAATTGTGCTTATTTTAAGCGTGAAGATTATCTGGGTCCTGCACATCGCCCATTAGATGTGTGCGTCAGAGATCTGGTCGAGCAACATACCGGCGTGCGCCCTTTGGGCAGAATCGGCCTGCTCACGCATTGCCGCTATTGGGGCGTGTGTTTTAACCCGGTCAGTTTCTATTATTGCCACGACCAACAGGGCCAGTTGCAAGCCATCGTCAGCCATATTATCAATACGCCTTGGAAACAGCAGTTTGCTTATGTACACGATGTGAAGCAAGGCCAAGGCCTGCTGTTCACACTAGACAAACAATTTCATGTATCGCCTTTTATGCCTATGGATATCACCTATCAATGGCAGTTTTCTACGCCAAGCGATACGCTCAGCGTGCACATGCAAAACTGGCACCAGCAGCAGGCCATGTTTTATGCCACCTTGAAGCTTCAGCGCCAACCATGGTCTGCCCAAACCTTAAACCGCATGCTTTTCAGCTATCCATGGATGACCTTGAAAGTCATTCTGGCCATTTACTGGCAAGCCTTACGCTTGTGGCTGAAAAAAGTGCCTTTTTACCCTCACCCTGACCAGCATTCGCGATTAGGAGATTAATCATGACCGCCATTCCATCCCCTACACAACCTGTACCAGACACGCTCACCAAACCGCTTAAATCCAAAAGCCGTGCTTTATGGGTCGCTACCCTGGCTAAATCGCAGGTACTTAAGCGCTTGCAAGCCTTACGTGTGGGCCAATTGACCATCGTCGATGGCGACCATCGCCATGTGTTTGGTCAAGCCGGTCAGCCAGAATTGAAAGCAACGATTTTTGTTACCGATCCACGTTTTTACGGTGAAATTGCTTTTGGCGGCAGCATTGGTGCCGGCGAGGCTTATATGTTGGCATACTGGCATGCAGACTCACTGACCAACGTCGTGCGCTTGATGGTCGTCAATCAATCGGTGATGGACACGCTAGAAGGTGGCTATCAATGCCTGAGTAAACCACTGCTTAAGTTGCTGCACTGGTTAAACAGCAACAGTGAGGCTGGCAGCCAGAAAAACATCGCTGCGCATTATGATCTGGGCAATGCGTTGTTTCAGTTATTTCTGGATCCAACCATGATGTACTCCTCTGCCATGTTTGATGAGGATACACCAACGTTGCAGGCAGCCTCTGAGCGTAAGCTGCAAGTCATTTGCGACAAACTGCAGTTGCAACCGTCTGACCATGTGATTGAAATCGGCACAGGATGGGGCGGGTTTGCCATTTATGCTGCCAAGCACTATGGATGCCACATCACGACCACCACCATTTCTGAGCAGCAATATCAACTGGCTCAGGCCCGCATTTCAGAGGCAGGCTTGCAGGATCAAATTACCCTGTTAAAACAGGATTACCGTAACCTGCAAGGCCAATATGACAAACTGGTCTCCATCGAGATGATAGAAGCGGTGGGCCATCAGTTTTATGACACCTATTTCAAGCAAGTCAGCCATTTACTTAAACCGGATGGCCTGGCTTTGATTCAAGCCATCACCATCGCCGACCAGCGCTATGACTCAGCCATACGCTCGGTAGATTTTATACAGCGCTATATTTTCCCGGGATCGAACATACCCTCTAACACGGCCATGCTCAGCAGCATGACGCGTGCCAGTGATTTACGGCTTATAGACCTGCAAGATATCGGCTTGCACTACGCCACCACATTACGGCTATGGCGTGAAAACTTTTTTGCCAATATCGAGGCCGTGCGGCAGCTGGGGTATAGCGAGGCCTTTGTGCGCATGTGGGACTTTTACCTGAGTTATTGTGAGGGTGGCTTTGCCGAATGCGCCCTAGGCGATGTGCACCTGCTGCTAGCCAAACCAGGCTTTCGCGCCATCACAAGAGTCTAGTCACGCCAGCCGCAGCTTCATGCTGCGTGATAAACTAACAGGCTATGAGTACGCATGCAGTTTTGGAGTGGCGGGATGGCCTGCCCTACTCCACGCAATTTGATGATGTCTATTTTTCGGTCAGTCCTGATCATCCACAGCACGGGCTGGCCGAGACGCGCTATGTGTTTTTACAACACAACCAGCTAGAAACCCGCTGGCAACAACTGCCTGCCCAACAGCCTTCCCATTTTGTCATCGTTGAAACCGGTTTTGGTAGCGGCCTCAACTTTCTGGCGGCCTTAAAGCTATGGCAACAAACCGCGCCTGCACAGGCACATCTGCACTTTGTCAGCGTAGAAATCGCGCCGTTTAGCTTGTCCGACCTCGTTCAGGCGCATGCACACTTTCCCGAGCTGGCCGAACTGAGCCAAACCCTATGCCAGCAGTATCGCTTATTACAAACTGGCATCAATCAGCTTGAACTGCCACAGCTTAACGTCAGCCTGACACTGTTTATTGGCGATAGCGCCGCTTACTTGCCGCAACTTGCCCTTAAGGCTGACGCATGGTTTCTGGATGGCTTTGCGCCAGCCAAAAACCCGCAAATGTGGCAGCCTTTTTTGTTTGAGGCCATGGCCAAGTGCGCGAAGGCCGGCACCACGTTTGCCACGTTTACCAGCGCAGGCATCGTCAAGCGTGGCTTGCAGGCTGCCGGTTTTACGGTGAATAAAAGTCGAGGCTTTGGCCATAAACGCGAGATGCTTAGTGGTCACTGGCCGCTTGCCACCACAGCAGAAGCCTCGCCGCCCTTACCAAAGGTGGCTATCATCGGTGCCGGTATCGCCGGATGCAGCACCGCGGAGCAATTGGCACAACTGGGCTGTGAGGTACATGTGTTTGAGCGTGCCCCAGCATTAGCGACGGGGGCCTCAGGCAACCCTAGAGGTATGCTCTACCCCAGACTCAATGCCGAAAAACCGCAAAATGACCAGCTGGCCTGGCGCAGTTTCAGCTTCAGCCTGCGTTACTACGCGAATCTGGGCTTAGGTGCAGAGCATTTTCAAACTTGTGGCCTAATGCAGCTGGGCGGGAGCCCGCGTGAGCTCAAGCGCGTGAATAAAGTGGCGCTACGCTACGCGTCGATGGGAGTAGATAAACCGCTGTTGCAACGGCTGACTGCACAGGAAGCCAGCGCAGTCGCCGGCGTGCCGCTGGTGCATGATAGCCTGTATTACGCAGACGGCGCTTGGGTCAGCCCACAGGCCGCCTGCCAGCACATGCTGTTGCGGACGGGGATCCATCTGCACCTATCACATGAAGTCACAGCACTCTGCCCAACGGTGTCCCAGTGGCAGTTAAACATCGCTGGTACACGGTTTGAGCAAACCTTTGATGCGGTGGTGGTGTGCAATGCGGCTGAGGCTAATCAACTACTGCCAGAGAGTGGCATGTGGCTGAATCCGGTACGTGGCCAGATGGGCAAGATCACCGCACAGGCTAGCATGCAAGCGCTAAAAACCGTGTTATGTGGCGATGGTTATCTGACACCAGCCAACGATGGTGAGCATACGCTAGGCGCCACCTTTGCCCCCGGTGACACCCAAACAGATATCCGCGAGGCTGACAGCCTGCGCAATCTGGAGATGGTAGCGAGTTTGAGTCCGCAATTTAGCGAGGTGACGCAGGCGCAACAAACCTTTGCCCGTGCCTCACTACGCTGTGGTTCACCCGATTATTTACCCTATGTCGGCCCTATCCTGCTCCCTGGCAGCTTGCAAGCGATGTCAGCCCCTCCAGCCTCTTACGATGCCCTACCAGCCACTCTGGGGCTATATGTGCATGTGGCGCATGGCAGCAAAGGGTTGATGACAGCCCCCTACTGTGCGGCCATGCTGGCCAGACGCCTGCTCCAAGATGCCGGCTGGGGCCTGCCGCAAATCTGTGAAGATACCTTTTGGCAGGGTCTGCATCCGCAGCGCCTGATATTCAAGCAACTGGGCTGGAAAAACTTATTACAGCCGTTTCGCGATGTGGAGCAGGCATGACGCCTGAAATGACACAGCTACAGCAGCGTTTGGCACAAACGCCGCATGACCCAGAACTGCATTATGAGCTGGGCCGTTGCTACCTTGCGCTTAAGCAAGCCGAACCCGCGCAACAACACTTTGCGCAAGCGTTAGCGCTGGTACCTGACCATCCACAAATCCTGATGCAGCTAGGCAATGTTGCCAGCGTGCAGGGGCAAGAGGGTAAAGCCGCAGATTTTTTCAGGCAATCACTGGTGCAAGATCCACAGCAGGCCGATGTGCACTTTAATTTAGCCAATAGCCTGCGCAAACTGGGGCTCGCTGCTGAAGCGATTAAGCATTACCAATATTCCCTCAAGCTAGACCCGAATGACAGTGAATGTCATAACAATCTCGGCAATGCCTATCGTGAACTCGGTCAGCTCGATCTGGCAGTTGCCAGCTATGAGCAAGCTCTGCAGCGCAATCCGCAACTGTGGCACGCGCTGGTGCACTGGATACACCAAAAACAACATATGGCCGACTGGCGACGGCTGGATACGGCCATCGCCCAAGTCAGGCAAGCGCTCAGCACAGCAGCGCAGGCGCAGATTCCTCCTTTTGCCTTTTTAGCTATGCCAGGCACCTCGGATACCGAGCATCTGGCTTGCAGCAGCGCCTGGGCCAACCAGCACTATGCACACATTCAGCCCCTACCAGCGCCTGCTGCAAGGGCTTCAGGCAGCCGGATTAAGCTGGCTTACGTCTCCTCAGACTTCCGCCGCCATCCGCTGGCTTATCTGGTGACAGAGGTGATTGCCGCGCATAACCGCTCGCAATTCGAGGTCTGGTTGTTTGCCCATGGCAAAGACGATGGCTCGCCTGAGCGCGCCGCTTTTGTGCAGGCGGCAGATGGTTTTGTCGATATCAGCCAGATGACAGATGCCCAAGTGGCGGCGCAGATGCGTGCACAAGGGGTGGATTTGATGATAGACCTCACCGGCTACACGCAGCATAGCCGTAGCGGCATCGCTGCCTACCGGCCGGCACGTCGTCATATCAACTGGCTAGGTTACCCTGGCAGCATGGGCACTCTGCACGCAAAACCGTTGTTTGACGCCATCATCGTCGATGAAACGCTGAGCGAGGTCGCGCTGGCTGAAGAAAAAATCATGTTGCCCTGCTACCAGCCAAACAACGCTGCCAGACCCACGGCAGACGCAGGCTCTCGGGCGGATCATGGCTTGCCCGCGCAGGCCTTTGTTTTTAGCTGCCTGAATCAGAGTTTCAAGATTACTCCAGAGGTGTTCGCC
>CAYTIV010000039.1:0-13149 GCA_964437895.1 uncultured Methylotenera sp. | reverse complement strand
TTACGGCCTGCCCGGCCTGCCAAACACAATTCGAAGTCACTGACGAGCAACTGCAGGCGTATGCCGGCAAAGTGCGTTGCGGTGAGTGTAATCATGTGTTTGATGCGCGCTCATCCCTGCTTGACGCGCCGCAGGCAGAGGCGCCCAGTGATGCCGCCGTTTATTTCAATATCAGTGCCGAAGCCGCACAGATCCCTACAGAGACCCCGGTGGCCGATCATGAGCTGCCAGCATCCCTCAGCGCCAGCTTGGCGGCTGATACCCAGCAGGCTGAGCCGGTGATTCCGGCATTTTTGCGTAATGTGTCTTTGACCGATGAGCGGCCTGTGGTCGTGCAAAAGCCTGTCAGTCAATCGTTGTTTGGCCTGTTGTCTGCACTGATGATAGGGCTGATTCTGATACAGTGGCTGTATTTTTCGCGTAGCCATTTGGCTGCCAGTTATCCAGCCTCCCGGCCCATGCTTCAGACCTTATGCAAAGCCTTGCAGTGTGCCGTGGCTTTGCCGCAGGATATTACGCAGCTGACCATCGATGATGCTGACATACAGGAACACAAGCTGCGCCAAGGGGTGCTGGTGTTTAGCAGTGTGCTCATGAACCATGGTCAGGTGGTGCAAAGTTACCCGATGATAGAGCTGACCCTGACCAATACCGCGGATGAACCGGTATTACGCAAAACGCTGCGCCCCGAGCAATATCTACCGGTATCCGTGAATGTGCATGCGGGTTTGCCCGCGCAACAGGAACAACCGGTTAAAGCGGTGCTTGGTGTGGATGAAAAGCTGGTCACCGGCTTCCGCGTCGCTATCGCCTACTAATCTCCTATCAGGGCTGCGTCCCCTGCGTCCGCACGCGTCCCACCTCTGACATCACCTGCCCCAGCATCTCTATAGCTTCTTTTCGTACAAAACTCTTGCGCCAAGCGAGGGCGATGCGTCGGCTGGGCGCCGGCTTACTAAATGGAATCACGCGAATTAAGGGGTTCTGGTAACGCTGTGCGGTAGCCATTGCCGGCAATACCGTAATGCCCAGATTGGAAGCCACCATATTGCGTATGGTTTCTAGCGAGTTGCCCTGCAATACCTCGCCCTTGCGACTCAGTTCTGGGCAGGCTTGTGTGACCTGATTGCTGAAGCAGTGGCCGGTATTTAACAACAATACTTTTTCCGAAGCCAGTTCATGCGCCTCGATGGAGGTGCGTGCCGCCCAAGGGTGGCTCACAGGCACCACCACATTAAAATCCTCATCATAAAGTGCAAGTGTCTCTATCCCGGGCACATCAAAAGGCAAGGCAATCACGGCGGCATCAATCACGCCGTTCCTCAGCTGCTGTTCTAGCGTGGCGGTGATGTTTTCCTCCACTTCCAACGGCATATGCGGTGCTTGCGTGACCAAGGGCGGGATGATTTCTGGCAGCAGATAAGGGCCGACCGAATGAATCATGCCTAGTTTGAACTGACCGTTCAGTGGGTCATTGCCCTGCTTGGCCATTTCCTTGATTTTGGCTGCTTGCTCGAGAACGATATTGGCTTGTGCAATGATTTGCTCGCCGATTTCAGTCGGCGTCACTTCATTGCGATTACGTTCAAACAGCGAAACGCCTAGCTCTTCTTCCAGCTTTTTAATGCCTAGACTCAGCGCAGGCTGGGTGACAAAGCATTTTTCTGCCGCCCGTCTGAAATTGCGCTCCTGCGCCACGGCCAATACAAACTTCAATTCAATCAACGTCATTGCAATGCCCTCAGGCTTGTTAGAACAAGCAGTGTATATCTATTAATTTTATTAATCAATTATATCAAAACATACAATTATACAAATTAATTGGCCTTGCCTAGAATGCATTTCATCACATGACCATCACAAGGAGTTCACATGCTGGCTTGGCTTAGTCAAACACATTCCGACCTGCAAGAGATTCTGGCAGCGTATGCTGCCAGTTTGTGATAATTTTTACTATCTTCGCATGACCACATAAGGAGAGAACCATGCAACATACCCCTGAGAGCACTGGCAAATGTCCATTTGCACATGGCGCCGTGACCCAAACACAAAGCGCGAACACCCATTGGTGGCCCAACGCGTTAAATCTCGATATTCTGCATCAGCACGATCGCAAGACCAATCCTCTGGGTGAGGCCTTTGATTACCGCGCAGCGGTCAAAACACTGGATGTGGCCGCCTTGAAAAAAGACCTGCTGGCACTGATGACGGACAGCCAAGAATGGTGGCCTGCCGACTGGGGCCATTACGGTGGCCTGATGATACGCATGACCTGGCACGCGGCAGGTTCCTATCGGGTGGCGGATGGTCGCGGGGGTGCCGGTACCGGCAATCAGCGCTTTGCCCCGCTCAACAGCTGGCCGGATAACGTCAATCTGGATAAAGCCCGTCGCCTGCTGTGGCCGATTAAAAAGAAATACGGCAACAAGCTTTCTTGGGCTGATCTGATTGTATTGGCCGGCACCATGGCCTATGAGTCTATGGGCCTCAAGACTTTTGGCTTTGCATTTGGCCGCGAAGATATCTGGCATCCGGAAAAAGACATTTATTGGGGCAACGAGAAAGAGTGGCTGGCTAAAACTGGCAGTGCGGGAAGCCGTTATTCGGGACAGCGGTCGCTGGAGAATCCGCTGGCCGCCGTTATGATGGGCCTGATTTATGTGAATCCCGAGGGCGTGGATGGTCAGCCAGATCCGCTGAAAACAGCGCAGGATATTCGCGTAACGTTTGCACGTATGGCGATGAATGACGAAGAGACGGTAGCGCTGACCGCAGGCGGTCATACCGTGGGCAAAGCGCATGGCAATGGTCAGGCCAGCTTACTCGGCCCGGACCCTGAAGCGGCGGATGTGCATGAACAAGGCATGGGCTGGAATAACCATACAAGTCGTGGCGTGGGTCGAGACACGGTGACCAGTGGTATCGAAGGCGCGTGGACCACGCATCCCACTCGCTGGGATAACGGCTACTTTGCCATGCTGTTTAACCACGAATGGGCTTTGGCCAAGAGTCCGGCCGGTGCCTGGCAGTGGCAGACCGTGAATATTCGCGAGGAGGACAAGCCGGTGGATGTGGAGGATGCTTCCATACGCTACACCCCCATGATGACGGATGCGGATATGGCCATGATCATGGACCCCGAGTATCGCAAGATTTCAGAGAGGTTCAGAGACGATCAAGCCTACTTTTCTGAGGTGTTTGCGCGGGCCTGGTTCAAGCTTACACACCGTGACATGGGGCCGAAAACGCGTTACATCGGCCCGGATGTGCCTGCTGAGGATCTGATCTGGCAAGACCCGGTACCAGCCGGTAATCGCGCGCTGAGCGAGGACGATATTACGGCATTGAAAGCCCAGATTCTCGCCAGTGGCCTGACGACCGCTGAGTTGGTGGCTACGGCCTGGGATAGCGCCAGAACCTTCCGTGCTTCGGATTTTCGTGGCGGTGCCAATGGTGCCCGTATCCGTCTGGCCCCGCAAAAGGACTGGGAGGGTAATGAGCCAGCCCGACTGCAAAAAGTGTTAGCGGTGCTGCAAGGCATACAACAGGCCTTTGCCAAACCGGTTAGCCTGGCTGATTTGATTGTGCTGGGGGGCAGTGCGGCGGTGGAGCAAGCGGCGCGTGCAGCGGGTGTGGCCATTCAGGTGCCTTTTGTACCTGGCCGTGGCGATGCCAGCGAAGCAGAGACCGATGCTGAATCGTTTGAGGTCCTGGAACCCGTGCATGATGGCTACCGCAATTGGCTCAAGGCGGATTACGTGCCCTCTGCAGAAGAAATGTTGCTGGACCGTAGCCAACTGATGGGGCTCACTGCGCCAGAGATGACGGTGCTGGTGGGTGGCATGCGGGTATTGGGTGCCAACCATGGCAATAGCCAGCATGGTGTGTTTACCGACACCCCCGGGGTGCTGACCAACGACTTTTTCGTACACCTGACCGATATGCGTTACCAATGGGTGCCTATC
Source organism: uncultured Methylotenera sp. (assembly GCA_964437895.1). Lineage (GTDB taxonomy): Bacteria > Pseudomonadota > Gammaproteobacteria > Burkholderiales > Methylophilaceae > Methylophilus. The sequence goes on along the minus strand of CAYTIV010000039.1, from coordinate 9,184 downwards.
AGCAGCCAGCTGTATGAAGTGCGCGAGCGCAGCTCGGGTGCGGTCAAATGGACCGCTACGCGGGTGGATCTGGTGTTTGGGTCAAACTCGGTGCTACGCGCGTATGCCGAGGTATATGCGCAAGACGATCACCGCCAGAAGTTTGTGCAGGACTTCGTCAATGCCTGGGTCAAAGTCATGCATGCAGATCGGTTTGATCTGAGCGCATAAGCCATCAGCCCTAAAAAAGCGCTTTGAGTGATCAAGGCGCTTTTTTTATTGGCTGGCTTCAGTCCGCATAATCCACTATCAGTGGTGCGTGGTCGCTGAAACGCTCTTCCTTGTAGACCGAGGCGGCGCGAACTTTGGCGCCTAGGCCAGGCGTGGCCAATTGATAGTCGATACGCCAACCCACGTTTTTGGCCCAGGCCTGCCCGCGGTTGCTCCACCAGGTGTAACAGGCATCGGTCGTGGTTGGATACAAGGTACGATAGGTATCTACCCAGCCGACTCTGGCCAGTACATCGCCCATCCAAGCACGCTCTTCAGGCAAAAAGCCCGAGTTTTTACGGTTGCCTTTAAAGTTCTTGAGATCGATCTCTTGGTGGGCAATATTCCAGTCGCCGCAGATGACCACCTCGCGACCGCTGGCCATCAACTGCTCCAGATGCGGCAGAAAACGCGACATGACCTCAAATTTGAATTGCTGGCGCTCTTCGCCGCTGGAGCCGCTGGGTAGATACAAAGAGACGACACTGAGGTTGCCATACTGACACTCCAGATAACGCCCCTCGACGTCAATCTCGGCATGCCCCAGACCAATAATGACCTGATCTGCCGGTTGTTTACTGTAAATGCCAACGCCGCTGTAGCCCTTTTTTTCGGCATAGTGAAAGTAGCCATGGTAACCCGGTGGCTGCAACATCTCGGCTTGCATGTCGGCCGCTTGGGCTTTGAGCTCCTGCAAGCATACGATGTCGCCACCGCTGGCCGCCAGCCAGGGTAAAAAGCCTTTGTTGCATGCTGACCGTATGCCATTCAGGTTCAAGGTTATAATACGCATTGTTTAAACACTTTCTTTTTTTAAAATGACTGCCCACACACTGAGTGCCGATTTTATTGCTTTTTCCATCCAAAAGCAGGTGCTGCGATTTGGTGAATTCAAAACCAAAGCCGGCCGTTTGAGCCCGTATTTTTTCAATGCCGGACTGTTTGATGATGGTGAGAGCATGCTCAAGCTGGGCGAATTTTACGCTAACAGCATTCTACAGTCTGGCCTGCAATTCGACATGCTGTTTGGCCCGGCTTACAAAGGGATTCCGCTGGTCACGGCGATCAGTATTGCTTTTGCACGCATGGGTCAGAACTACCCTTATGCCTATAACCGCAAAGAAGCCAAAGATCACGGTGAAGGCGGTACGCTGGTGGGCGCGCCGCTCAAAGGCCGCGTGCTGATTATTGATGATGTGATTTCAGCCGGCACGTCTATTCGCGAGTCTGTGGAATTGATACGCCAAGCGGGGGCGACGCCTTGTGCCGTGAGTATCGCCTTAGACCGCCAAGAAAAAGGTCTGGGCCAGCTCTCCGCCGTACAAGAGGTCGAGCAGACCAATCAGATGCCGGTGGTTAGTATCGCCAAGCTGGCGGATTTGTTTGCCTATTTGCAGGGGAACGAAAAGCTGGCGCAGTATTTTCCGGCCATTGAAGCCTACCGCGCGCAATACTGTATTTTGTAATTGAATCGCCCTGCGCGACTATTTGAGCATGCCCATCAGTCTGGACATGATAAGCGCAGGGTTGTTTTCCACCACGCCGTTGGGCGTGAGTTGATTGATCACGTCTGGCAGGTACTCTGCAATTTTGCCACTTAACTCATCGGTCGTCATGTTGAGTTTTCCGGCCATGCCAGCCAGCACTGAGCTCCCCAAGGCGGCGCCGACTTGCTGTGCGCTGACCTGCAAATTGGCCCCCTGGCCTATCCATGAGTCTACCTGGGCTTCTAGGCCGCCGGCTTTGAGTGTCTGTAAAATGCCGGGCAAGCCACCGTATTGCTGAAACAGCTCCATGGCCAGCTTGGCCAGCGGGCCTTTGTCGCCCATGACCTTGTTCATCATGGCACCGGCAACACTATCAAATAATCCCATACGGTACTCCTGCTATCAATTGAGAGGGGCTACAGCTGCGCCAGAGGGCAGTATCAAGCTTGCAGCCATCTGGCGATATCCATCGCGTAGTAAGTCAGAACGCCATCAGCCCCGGCGCGTTTAAAGCTCAGCATGGCTTCCAACACACAAGCCTTTTCATCCAGCCAGCCGTTTTGGGCGGCGGCTTTCAGCATGGCGTACTCCCCGCTGACATGGTAGGCATAGGTGGGCACGCCAAACTCATCTTTCACGCGGCGAACGATATCCAGATAGGGCATGCCGGGTTTGACCATGACCATGTCTGCTCCCTCCTCTAAATCAAGGGCGACCTCTTTCAGGGCCTCGTCAGAGTTGGCTGGATCCATCTGATAATTGTATTTGTTGCCTTTGCCCAAGTTGCCGGCAGAGCCAACAGCATCACGGAACGGGCCGTAAAAGGCGGAGGCATATTTGGCCGAGTAAGCCAGAATGCGCGTGTAGATGTAGCGGTGTTCTTCCAGCGCGTCGCGAATGGCGCCAATACGGCCATCCATCATGTCCGATGGAGCTACCACATCGGCGCCGGCTTCAGCATGGCACAGCGCCTGTTTCACCAGGACTTCGACTGTCTCATCATTGAGCACGTAGCCGGTGTCATCGATCAAGCCATCCTGACCATGCGTAGTGTAAGGGTCCAGCGCCACGTCAGTAATCACCCCCAGCTCGGGGAACGCTTTTTTCAGGGCCCTGACGGTTCTGGGCACCAGGCCTTCAGGGTTGTAGGCCTCTTTGGCATCCAAGCTCTTGAACGATTGCGGCACCACCGGAAACAAAGCCAATGCCGGGATGCCGAGCCTGACGCATTCTTCGGCGGTTTTCAGTAAGACGTCCAGACTTTGACGATGGACGCCAGGCATGGAGCTGACAGCCTCAGTTTTGCCTTCGCCCTCCAGCACGAATACCGGATAGATCAGATCGTTTACCGTGACCACATGCTCACGCATCAGGCGGCGAGAAAAATCGTCTTTGCGCATACGGCGTGGACGGATAGCGAGAAATTGATGGCTCATGGCGGTATCCTTTGTTTATCCGAAGACTCTGGCCAGTTCGGCACCGGGGTCGTCTTGACGCATGAAGGCCTCGCCGACCAAGAAGCCGTGGACGTCGTGACTGCGCATCAGGGCGACATCTTCTGGCGTGAAGATCCCGGACTCAGTGACGACAAAGCGGTCTTCAGGCGTGCTTTCCAGCAAGTCCAGCGTGGTTTGCAGGCTGACATCAAAAGTGCGCAGATTGCGGTTGTTGATTCCCAGCAAGGGCGTTTCTAGTTGCAAGGCCAGTTCCAGTTCATCGGCATCGTGTACCTCGACCAGCACGGCCATGCCCAGATTGTGCGCGGTTAATTCCAGCGCTTGCATCTGCGCCAGCTCCAGCGCGGCCACAATCAGCAGAATGCAATCGGCACCCATGGCGCGCGCTTCGTAGATCTGATAGGGATCTATCATGAAATCTTTACGCAGTACCGGCAGTTTGCACGCCGCTCGGGCTTGTTTTAAATACTCGGCAGAACCCTGAAAGTATTGCTCATCTGTCAGTACCGATAAGCAGGCTGCGCCGCCTTTTTCGTAACTTTTGGCAATCGCCGCTGGATTAAAGTCGGCACGTATGATGCCTTTGGACGGGCTGGCCTTTTTAATCTCGGCAATGACGGCCGGTTTGTCTGCATCCACCTTTTTTACGATGTTGCCAATGAAGTCGCGGCAGTCGGGCTGACTCAGGGCTTCGTCACGGATGGCATCCAGAGACTTGAGCGCCTGGGCGCGGGCAATCTCCTCGCGTTTGGTGGCCAGAATTTTATTTAAGATATCGGACATAATGTGCTCGCATGCCTTATTCGTAAGTATGATTTTGATGTTTGATCCAGCCGCTTTGCCAGCCTTGTGGATCATGGTGTGTCCAGTGCATGATGCCTCCCTTGGGGTTGTAAATATACTCCCCTTTGAAGGTCACCGTATCGCCTACAGTCAAAGACGCCACCCGTGGGGCAAGGTCGATGTTGTGGGCAAACAACAGTGTTTGCGTGGGTGAAATGCTGACCAAAAAGCGCTGGTGACGCGCGCCCTGATCATCATCCGGCAACAGTTTTTTGACGATGCCTTGCCCTTGCAACCAGACATGGCTTTGCTTGTTGGCAAATGCTTGCGCCAAGGCGGCATTATCGTCTAATGTAAGCCCCTCGGAGAGCGGCTTCAGTGCTAGGGTTCTGCTCTGAGACCTGACTTCTACGGTGGACTGGGCGCTGCTATTTTCTTGGCTAGGGTCAGGGGTCTGCAGGCAGGCACTTAAGCCGCAGGCAAACAACCACAGCAGGGCGCGCTTCATGCCGACTGGCTCAGCGCTTTCAACTGCTGCAATTTGTGCAGCGCGGCGCCCGTATCCAGCGACTGTGCCGCGAGGGCGATGCCTGCTGGCAAATCCGCCGCCAATCCTGATACATAAATCGCCGCGCCGGCGTTCAGGAGTACGATGTCGCGCGCTGGCCCCGGTGTGCCGGCAAACACATCAAGAATGATTTCGCTGGAATGCTGGGCGTTCTCGACCCGAATGCTGTTGATGTCATGCAAGGGCATGCCGAACTGCGCCGGATTTAAGGTGTATTCGCGCACTGCACCGTCTTTGAGTTCGGCGACAAAGGTGTCTGCGGAGAACGAAATCTCGTCCATATCATCAGCGCTGTGCACCACCATCACATGCTCGCTGCCCAGTGTATGTAGGGTTTTCGCCAGCAGTGGTACCAGGTCGCGATGAAACACGCCCATCACCTGGCGTTTGGCCCCGGCCGGATTGGTCAGTGGCCCCAACAGGTTAAACAGGGTGCGCACCCCCAGTTCTTTACGCACCGGTGCCGCATATTTCATGGCTGAATGATGGTTAGGGGCAAACATAAAGCCAATGCCCACTTCGTTAACACAGCGCGCCACCTGCTCTGAAGTCAGGCTGATATTCACGCCCAGCGCTTCGAGTACATCGGCCGAACCGCTCTTGGAGGAGGCGGCACGCCCACCATGCTTAGCGATGCGCGCACCCGCACCTGCGGCAACAAATGCTGCGGCGGTTGACACGTTAAACGCCTTATTGGGGGCACCGCCGGTACCGCAGGTATCGATCAGATGACGGTCGTCGGCCACCGCGACCTTGCTCGATAGCTCGCGCATGACTTGCGCTGCCGCGGCAATCTCGGTCACGGTCTCACCCTTTACGCGCAGGGCAGACAAGAAACCGGCGATCTGTATGCTGGTGAACTCACCGCTCATGATCTGGCGCATGATTTCAAGCATTTCTTCATGCCTGAAATCTGCGTGATCAATCAAGCGCTGTAAGGCCACTTTGGGCGTGATGTTCATCAATACCCTTTCAGGAAGTTATCCAGCAACTCATGGCCATATTCCGTCAGGATAGACTCTGGGTGAAACTGCACGCCTTCTACGGCCAGGGTCTTGTGCTTCACGCCCATGATTTCACCGTCTTCTGTCCATGCTGTGACCTCTAGGCAATCAGGCAGGGTTTCGCGCTCAATCACCAGCGAGTGATAACGTGTCGCGGTATATGGGTTGGGCAGGTTTCTGAATACCCCGCTATTGGTGTGGTGAATCAGCGAGGTTTTACCATGCATCAGCGTTTTAGCTTTGATGATTCTGCCGCCAAACGCCTGGCCGATACTCTGGTGACCCAGGCACACGCCCAACAGGGGGATCTTGCCGGCAAAGGCGTGAATCAGCGGCACGGAAATGCCTGCTTCGTTAGGGGTACAGGGGCCGGGTGAGATCACAATCTTTTCCGGCTGCATGGCCTGGATCTGATCGAGCGTAATCTCATCGTTTCTGTGTACATGGACATCCTGCCCCAACTCGCCAAAATACTGCACGAGGTTGTAGGTAAAAGAGTCGTAGTTATCAATCATCAACAACATTTCAGGCTCCTTTTCCTGTGACGGTGGCTTGGCTGTCCAGACCGGCTTGTACCAGTTCTGCAGCGCGGATGACGGCTTTTGCTTTGTTCTGGGTTTCTTCCCACTCACTTTGCGGCACGGAGTCGGCGACGATGCCTGCCCCGGCCTGCACATAGAGCTTTTTGTCCTTGAGTACGGCCGTGCGGATGGCAATCGCCACATCCATATCGCCGTTAAAGCCTAGGTAACCAACGGCACCGGCATAAATGCCACGCTTGGACGGTTCCAGTTCTTCAATGATTTCCATGGCCCGCACTTTGGGGGCGCCAGAGACGGTGCCGGCCGTAAAGGTGGCCTTGAGTACATCGATGGCATCCAGACCTGGTTTGAGCTGACCCTCGACATTGCTCACGATATGCATGACATGCGAGTAGCGCTCAATCGTCATGTTGTCGGTGACTTTGACCGTTCCCGTCAGGGCGACGCGGCCAACATCATTTCGGCCCAGGTCCATCAGCTGCACGTGCTCGGCGCGTTCTTTGGGATCCGCCAGCAGCTCTGCCTCTAAGGCCAGATCGTGGTCACGGTTTTTGCCACGCGGACGGGTACCTGCAATTGGCCGTGAAGTGACCGTAGTATCTTCTAGGCGTACCAGTATTTCTGGCGAAGCACCCACCACATGATGGTCTTCCATGTCGTAATAGAACATGTAAGGGGAGGGGTTGAGGCTACGCAGTGCGCGGTACAGGCTCAGTGGCGAGGCGTCAAAGTCCTGCGTCATGCGTTGGCTCAGCACCACCTGCATGATGTCGCCCTCCAGAATGTATTGCTGGGCCTTTTTGACAGCGGTCTTGAAGGACTCTTCGCCAAATTCGGAGATCGCTTGTGTTTTGTCGGTGGGCAGGGCGGCAGGAATCTCGACCTGTTTACGCAGTTGCGCCAGCAGGGTATGCATGCGGGCACAGGCGGTTTCATAGGCTTGCGCCTGTGACGGATCGGCGTAAACGATGAAGTACAGTTTGCCTGACAGATTGTCGACGACGGCAATCTCTTCAGACACCATGAGCAGGATATCTGGCACGCCGATGGCATCTGGTTTCTTTTGTTTGCCCAGACGTTTTTCGATGTATTGGATGGTTTCGTAACCAAAATAACCCGCCAAGCCGCCAGTAAAGCGCGGCAAGCCGTCATACGGCGGGGTTTTGAAGCGCGCCTGGTAGGCCTGAATGAAATCGAGCGGGTTCTGATCCAGATGTGATTCGATCACTTTACCGTGCTGTATGACTTGTAGTTGCTGGTCACGCACGACAATACGTGTGGTCGCTGGCAGGCCGATAATCGAGTATCGGCCAAAACGCTCGCCACCCTGCACGCTTTCGAGCAGGTAAGAGTAAGGTTGATTCGCCAGTTTGAGATACAACGACAGCGGTGTGTCGAGGTCGGCAAAGGTTTCGAGCACCAGCGGGATACGGTTGTAGCCTTGCGCCGCCAGCGCGTCGAATTCAGTCTTGCTTAAAGTGCTTAACATGATGCTTTTTCCAGTGTGATTCGTTGAAATTGCCGTGCTAGACACACGGCATGTCGGTGCTGTGGGCGCGCACCTGCGCGTGGGGCAGGCCTAGCCTCGCCACGAACGACGCCAGCTCAATACTGGCCAACTGGAAGAATGATGAGCACAAAACATCATGATAAATAGATACGTTTTTTATGAACCCTGCTTTAAGAGAGCAGGTAACTCCAGCAAGTTCACCACCTCGGTGAGTTGCTGCACCGTGGCATCCACGGTGGCGACATCAATTGCGCGACCCTGATTATACCCATAAGGGACGGTCACTACAAAGCACCCGGCGGCATGCGCGGCCTGAATATCGGTCTCAGAGTCACCGACCATCACCGCTTCTGCCGGCAAGGTGCCCAGTTTTTGGCAAATATGCAACAGTGGCAGCGGGTCAGGTTTCTTTTTGGCTAGGCTGTCGCCGGACAGGATGATTTCGAAAAAATCAGCCAGCCCCGCCTTGTGAAGCAGGGGCAGCGTGAATTTTTCAGGTTTGTTGGTGACGCAGGCCAGTCGATAACCCTGCTTTTTCAAGGTTTGTAAGGCAGCCAGCGCACCTGGGTAGGCTTGACTGTCAACGGCATTGGCCGCGTAAAAGTCTTGATATAGCGGTTGTGCCTGTGCAAACAGTGCCGCATCCGGCTCTGCATGCAAGCTGCCGGTGAGGCAACGCTTGATCAGATTGTGTACGCCTTCGCCAATGTAGCTGGCGATTTGCGCCTGTGGAAGCATGGGCTTGCCTAGCGCCACCAACATGCGGTTGGCGGCCTCGGCAATTTGGGGCGCGGTATCGAGCAGGGTGCCGTCCAGATCGAACATGACCACCCTGACTTGAAACCGCATGCTGATGCCCTTTGAAACGCGAGTGCTTAAACCGTAGCCAAGGCTGCGCGCAGCTGACCAACGATAGTGTCGTAGCGGTTAGGATCGGTGTCTTTACCTGCACCAAACACGGCACTGCCCGCCACAAACGTATCTGCACCGGCTTTTGCGATCTCGGCAATGTTGTTTGCATTCACGCCACCATCGACTTCCAGCCAGATTTGACGGCCGGTTTTTTCGTAGTAAGCATCAATACGTGCGCGGGCTTCTTTCAGCTTGTCCAGCGTGGCTGGAATGAATTTCTGACCGCCAAAACCTGGGTTCACAGACATCAGCAAAATCATGTCCACTTTATCCATCACGTAATCCAAGTAGTGCAAAGGCGTGGCTGGGTTGAACACCAAGCCAGATTTGCAGCCGCTGTCGCGAATCAATGCCAGGCTACGGTCGATATGATCAGACGCTTCTGGGTGGAAAGTGATGATATCTGCGCCTGCTTTAGCAAAGTCAGGGATGATGCGGTCTACAGGTTTTACCATCAGGTGTACGTCGATCAGCGCGCCTGCGTTGTGAGACAGCTCACGAATCGCGTCGCACACCAGTGGGCCGATGGTCAGGTTAGGCACGTAATGGTTATCCATCACATCGAAGTGAACGATGTCGGTGCCGGATTTGATAACGTTTTCGATTTCCTGACCCAGCTTGGCAAAGTTGGCAGACAGAATACTAGGGGCGATGCGGAAAGTTTTGTCCATG